>CACYHJ010000012.1 GCA_902774165.1 Oscillospiraceae bacterium | reverse complement strand
AAGAAGCAAGAAAAGCGATCGAGCGCGGCGTCAACCAGCTCGCCGATACTGTGAAGATCACCCTCGGCCCCAAAGGCCGCAATGTGGTTCTGGATAAGAAGTTCGGTTCTCCCCTGATCACCAACGACGTGGCCGGCGACGGCACCACCACCGCCACCGTTCTGGCTCAGGCCATGATCGGCGAGGGTCTGAAGAATCTGGCCGCGGGCGCAAACCCCATGGTCATGAAGAAGGGCATCCAGAAGGCCGCTGAGGCCGCCGTTGAGGCCATGAAGGGCATCTCCCAGCCCGTGTCCGGTTCCAAGGATATCGCCCGCGTCGGCACCATCTCCTCCGGCGACGAGCACATCGGCGCCCTGATCGCCGAGGCCATGGAGAAGGTCAGCCAGAACGGCGTCATCACCCTCGAGGAGAGCAAGACCGCCGAGACCTACAGCGACGTGGTCGAGGGCATGCAGTTTGACCGCGGCTATATCAGCCCCTACATGGTCACCGATACCGACAAGATGGAAGCCGTCATCGACGACGCGTTCATCCTGATCACCGATAAGAAGATCTCCAACATTCAGGAGATCCTGCCCCTGCTGGAGCAGATCGTCAACGCGGGCAGAAAGCTCGTTCTGATCGCCGAGGACGTGGAGGGCGAGGCGCTCGCCACGATCCTGGTCAACAAGCTGCGCGGCACCTTCACCTGCGTGTGCGTCAAGGCGCCCGGCTTCGGCGACAGAAGAAAAGAAATGCTGCGCGATATCGCCACCCTTACCGGCGGCGAGGTCATTACCGAGGAGCTGGGCCTTGAGCTGAAGGACGCTCAGATCTCCCAGCTTGGCCGCGCAAAGCAGGTCAAGGTCTCCAAGGAGAACACCATCATCGTGGGCGGCGCCGGCGATCAGGGCGCGATCAAGGACCGCATCGCTCAGATCCGCAACCAGATCGAAATCACCACCTCCGATTTCGACCGTGAGAAGCTGCAGGAGCGTCTTGCGAAGCTCTCCGGCGGCGTGGCGGTCATCCATGTGGGCGCCGCGACCGAGACCGAGATGAAAGAGAAGAAGCTGCGCGTTGAGGACGCCCTCGCTGCTACCAAGGCGGCCGTTGAGGAAGGCTACGTCGCCGGCGGCGGCGTGGCGCTGATCAACGCGATCCCCGCGGTGCAGAAGCTGATCGACGCTACCGAGGATCCCGATGAGATCACCGGTGCGAAGATCGTGCTCAAGGCGCTCGAGGAGCCCATCCGTCAGATCGCTGCCAACGCGGGCCTTGAGGGCTCCGTCATCATCGACGCCATCAAGCGCTGCGAGAAGAACAATTACGGCTTCGATTTCGCGAAGGAGACCTACGTTGATATGCTCGAGGCGGGCATTCTCGATCCCACCAAGGTCACCCGTTCCGCGCTTGAGAACGCGGCTTCCGTCGCTGCGATGGTGCTCACCACCGAGTCCCTTGTGGCCGACAAGCCCGATCCTCAGGCGGACGCGGCCGCTGCGGCTGCAATGGCGCAGCAGGGCGGCGGGATGTATTGATTTCGTTGCCGGTAGCCGGTGATTGGTTGTCGGAGATCGGCAGCCGGTGATCGGCGGATGACAGAACCGAATATGAAACGTTCCGGCGGGGCTACGGCTCCGCCGGATTTTTTCGTGTGAGTGCGGTACCCCGTCAAATCAGCGACGACACGCCCCTCCCGCGCAGCATCGCGCGGGAGGGGCGTGCCCTGATTGATCTTTCCCGGTTCGGGAGACGGAAAGGCCGCATGGACCGGCGGACGCCGGTCGTTTGCTTACATCTGATTCAACGCGTCTTTGTGCTTCCATTCGTTTCAGCACAGTGAAAGCATTCCCTTTCGCCTGTCAGACTCCGCTTTGCCGATGCGTACGACGCGTTACGTCGTCCTCTTCGGTCCGGTGGTTCTGCCGGGGTCGGTGGTTCTGCCGGGTCCGGTGGTTCTGCCCGGATCGGTGGTTCTGCCGGGTCCGGTGGTTCTGCCCGGGTCGGTGGTCCTGCCCGGATCGGTAGTCCTGCCGGGGATCGTGGTCCTGCCGGGATCGAGCGGCTTTTTCATATCCTGCATCGTCTGTTCTCCTTTTTGCGAATCCTATATCGTTGAAATTTCCGGACAGCATCGTGAATTCTGACGCATGACGCTGCTGTATTTATTATAAATTATTTTTATGGATTATAAATCGTCACAAATGATGATCCGGCGATGAAAGAAGGCGTTTTTCACGTAGAAAAACGCCCTGATGTTTTGTGTAGTTTGATGGCTGCGTTTTTCGGCTGTCCCGCTGAAACCGTCAGAATCCGGAACACGCGGCACGCTCAATCCAGCTTCAGCGCCAGCCCCAGAACCCGTGCGCGGATGGCGAGCTCGGTGCGGCTGGAGAGGCCGGTCTTCTGCAGCAGCGAGCGCACGTGCGCCTTGACGGTGTTCTCGGTGATGCCCAGCGTCTGCGCCACCTGAAGGTTGCTCTTGCCCGTGGTGATTTCGCGCAGCACCTCCAGCTCGCGGTTGGTGAAATCCCCGCGTTCGGCGAGGCCCAGCCGCACCTGCGGCGCCGCCTCGGGATAGATCGATTCCCCCGCCATGGTGCGGTCCATCACGTCAAGGACGGATACGTCGTCCGTCTCTTTATACCAGAAGCTGTCGACGCCGATCTTCCGGGCGCGCTCTATCCAGGAATACTCCGGCATACTCGTCACCACGACGATTCTGACCGCCGGATACTCCCGTTTGATCGCCTCTGCGGCGTCCAGCCCGTTGGAGCCGTCGTTCATCAGCACGTCCATCAGCACAAGGTCGATCTGCTCCTTGAGCAGCCAGAGATCCGCCGTGAACGCGGACGGCAGCGCGCAAACCACCTCGTAACGCCCGGAGCCCGTCAGCGTCAGCTCAAAAAACCGGCGGGAGATGCGCTGATCGTCCACGATCATCACCCTTGTTTTCCGGTCCATCCTTCTTCCTCCATTCCGTATAAGATTTTCCCCTCTGCTTTCATCCGCAGGATCACCCGGAACGCCGGGGCGCTTTCCACGGCCATTTCGCCGCCCTGCCGCTCGACGAGCGCGCGCAGGTTGGCAAGCCCGCCCGTTTCGCGGATGGGGCCGGCGGGCGGCTCGCCGTCGCCCGTCAGCGATACGACGCAGTCCCCGTTCTCCCGGGCGAGCTTCACCCATACCATGCGCCCGCGGGCGTGCTTTACGGTGTTGGTAAGGCATTCATGGATCGCCACCGCGATCAGCGGTTTCAGGTTTTCCGGGATCTCCCCGTCGATCCGGATTTCCAGATCCAGCGCCTGCGCCGCGCGGAACAGGTCTTCCATGAGGTCGGTGTTCTGATCCGGCGCGTCGCTCTGCAAAAGAAGGATCGTCCGCCGCAGCCGGTTTGTCAGCGCGTCGCGGTCGCCCTCCGGTTCCTTCAGATAGGCCTCGATCGACAGCAGGCTCTGACCCAGCTCGTTGTGCAGCCTTGATTTTGCGGCAAGCACCTCCCGCTCGCGCACGATGCGTTCCATATTCTCAAGGTAACCGCGCAGCTCCCGGTTGACCTTCTCCAGCCGCTCGTTGCGCTGACGCAGCTCGACGAGGTTGTTGTACCGCTCTGTCACGTCAAAGGCGAGCATCTCGGCCATCGGTTGGCCGTTTGTCTCTACCGGCTGCTGCTTCATACGCCAGACCTTGCCGTCGGGCAGCCGCAGAAAGGTGTTTTTCGTATCTTCATCCACCGTGCAGCCGGGCAGCAGGTCGCGCGACTGCAATCTTTCATCCAGCCGCCGCGTATCGGTCACGCCCGTGCCGAACGCCGCGTTGCTGATGGCCTGCATCCGGCTGTTCACCAGCTTCGGAAAGCCGTCCGGCAAACTGTAGCTGATGCCGTCCGGCAGCTGATCGAGCCCCTCGCAAAGGGACAGCGCGGTCAGTTCAGACCGCTGCAGCCGACGCAGCCGCACAATCATCCATGTGATCGCCGCCAGCGACAGCGCCGCCAGCAGTCCGACCGTCCAGGCAGGCAGCGAAAGGATGAAGCGGATCTGGGATTCCGGCGGCCGGCCGGAAAGCAGCCGCCCGAAATAGAGCGGGAGAAACGTCGTTACGGGAAAAGTCAAAAGCGCAGTGAGCAGGCCGCAGACAAAGACCGTTTTTGCGGAAGGGAGCCGAAAGGCCAGTATCACGCAGAACAAGGAGGCGAAACATAACAGATAGAATACAATGGCGCAAACACGCAGAAGGGGGACCGGTAAATCAAACAAGGTCACAGAGAATCACCCCGTATTTTCCAATCAAGAATGATGTCAATATCTTCGCTGTCTTTTATTTCTTTGGTTTCCTCCGCGGCGCGCCGGATCGAAAGACACTCGTCCCGCGACGCTTTGTCCGGATCAAGGTCCAGCGACAGGAAAAGCGAAGCGCCGTTTTCGCCCCTGCGCGTCAAAATGATCCCGACCCCCGCCAGCGCGGGCAGCGCCTGCTCCAGCGCAGTCTCGAACGCCTCGTAAAGCGCGCCGGCGTTCCCGGCGGAAAGGCGGATCAACGCGTCCGCCGCGACGCTGCAGGGAATCCGGGCCTGCCGCAGCGCACGGGCGGATTCCTCAAAGCAGAACCGCAGATCTTCGCCGCTGAGCACGGGCTGTTCGTTCGCCCGGATCAGCAGGTTGCCCCGCCGCTTTACGTAAGCCAGCAGGACGGCTGCCTTCTCGAGCGATGCGCGAAACGCCTGTTCGTCTTCGGGCAGGTTCTGCACCCATTCGCCCAGCCGCTCCAGCTGAGAGCGCAGGGAATCGTTCAACCCGTCCAGAAGGCGCGTCTGTTCGGCGGTCCTGCGTCGTTGCTCGTCGATCTGGGCGGAAAGGCGCATCATATCATTTTGTTCGGTCAGGTAGTCTGCGGTGTCCTCCAGTTCTTCGTTCAGCCGCCGCAGGTCGGAAATGTCTTCGGTCCAATAAAACCAACCGCCCCGCACCTGCCGCACCTTCAAAAGCGTGTCGCCGTCCGGCAAAAGCAATTCGCCGTTCTGCGCTTTGCGCAGTTCTTCCGGTTGCGGCGAAATTGCGTTCGCCGAGGTCTGCCGCACCCGGAAATCACGGTCGGCCAGTCCGGCGCGCAGCGAAGACGCGGCAAAGATGGCCGGATAATCGCTGTTGGAAACAATGACCCGCGCCGCAACCAGGCTTTCCCAGAGTACAATACAGCTCACGCAGATGAAATCATTCATTTCAAAGATCTTTTGAAGGAAACCGACTTCCCGACCGGGATAAGCGTAAAGAAGCGGATAGATCCCCATCAATGCAAGAACCATGCCGGGCATCCACAAGGTTTTCATCATCCGGCGGTCGTAGGTGGAGCGGATCATCAGCACGATCACGCTCAGAAGCCCCGCCACAGCCCAACCGGACGCCAGAAAATAGAGAATGCCGTGGGTATAACCTGCCTCCCAGTTTGCAAATCCGTTCGGAAACCGGAACGCAAGCTGATGCCGGTCGTTGCACAGAACGCCGACGGAAAGCAGCGCCGCCGGAAGCATCAGCCAATACCACTTTTTTGAAATCTTGAAATCGTCGGATTTTCCGAAGCAAAGGGCGGCGTAAAACATAAACAGCGGGGCGAAAACCAGCGGCAGATAGTAGGCATACCACAGATATCGCGCCGCCGTACCGCCCCGGGTCACCATGCAGTATTTCACAGTGCTGAACAGCATCAGCAGCATAAACAGGACGGAAAATGCGGTCACATTGCTGCGCAGCTGTTTTTGCGGAAACCGCCGCCGGACGCTGAGGATCCACTCCACAAGCACCAGCAGAATGAAGACAGACTTCGTCACGCCGCCGTGCAGATATCCCCAAAGCAATTCCAGAACGTGTTCCGAAAGGACCGTCAGTCCGGCAAGGGAAAGCGGCACAAGATAGGAGAAAAAACGAAAAACCGACCGTTTTCCGAAGCGCATGTTCCTCCCCCTTTCGGCATCCGTAATTTCAAAAATCATTATTATATTATACCATAATTATATTGGGCTGCATATAGTCACTTGTGATTATTTTTCTGAATTGCGATAAACTCGCAGGTTTCTCCCTGCATACGGCGGATAAGACTTGTATTCCGGCGGGGGATATGGTAAAATATAGCTGACATAATATGAAGAAAGGCGGGTCCTCCATGGCTCTCACACTGAAAAGTATTACTGCGTTCTTCGTTTCCATCCTCTGTTTTTTGTTCCCGCACCTGATCGCTTCGCGGGCGGTGGAGTTCTCTTCCCTGAAAAGCGCTCCGGCGGAGATCGCCGAACCCGACAGAATCCATTTTCTGAATACGGGCAGCTCGGACGCGATCCTGATCGAGAGCGACGGGCATTTCGCCATGGTGGACGCGGGAGAGGACACGGATAACCCTCGCAATTTCGAGGGGCTCAACCTTCCGGGATACGAGCAGGAGGTGCTCTCGTATCTCAAACAGCACGCCGCGGGCGCCGACGGCAGGGTAACGCTCGATTTCGTTCTGGGCACCCACGCCCATTCCGATCACATCGGCGGGTTTGACACGATCATTCTCGACCCGGACGTGACGGTGGGGCGCGCATACCTGAAGGAATACCACCCGGAAAAGATCCACGATTACGAGATTACCGACTGGGACAACCAGGAGGTCTACGACCAGATGCTGAACGCGCTGAACGAGCGCGGCGTACCGGTGGAGCTGCACCCGGACGGCACGCCCTTCACGTTGGGTAATTTTACGGTGACGCTGTTCAATACGGACGACCCGGAGAACCCGGAAAAGGTCGGCGAAAATGACAATTCCATGGGCGTTCTGCTGGAGAAAAACGGCACGAAAATCTTCCTTGCGGGCGATATGGACAACAATACCGGCGACGAGGACCGGCTCGCGCCGCTGATCGGCAAGGTCAACCTTCTCAAGCCCGGCCATCACGGCTACGCCGGTTCGAGCACGGAGAACTTTATCAAAACGCTCCTGCCCGACGCCTGCGTCGTCACCAACAACCGCCGCAGCCCGGACCGCAACGTGCTTGCGAACATCGTGAGGACCAGCAGAACGAAGGATATCTTTGTCACCGGGTGTGAAAACGGCGTTCTGGCGGTGATCGGCGACGGGGGAGAGATTTCCTATTACGGCAAGATCTGCGACTGGACAGTATAACCGACGAGAGGCACAAGACGCATGTTCATCAATTACGCGCACCGGGGGGCGAGCGCCTACGCCCCGGAAAACACCATGTCCGCCTTCCGGCTGGGCGTGGAGCTGGGCGCGAACGGCATCGAGACGGATCTGCGCAAAACGCGGGACGGCGTTCCGGTGCTGGTCCACGACGCGAATCTTCTGCGCCTTGCGGGCGTTGACAAGGCGGTCGCGGACCTGACGTATGACGAGCTTTCCGGAATCCGGATCAAATCCCCGGACGGCGGACCGTCCGACCGGATCCCGACGCTTGCGGAATTTCTCGATTTCGTGAAGGAAACGCCGGTCGTGATCGCCCTTGAACTCAAGGCGGACGGGCTGGAGGAGGACGCAGTCGGCGCCCTCGCCGCGTACGGCCTTGCGGACCGGTGCGTCGTCACCTCGTTTGAATTGAACGATATCGAAAAGGTCAGGGCGCTGGACCCGGCGCAGCGGGTGGGGCTGCTGACCGATGCGGTGAATGACGGAATCGTCGCGGCATTGAAACATATCGGCGCGGAGCAGATCTGCCCCAAGGCCTGCATCCTGACGCCGCAGCTGGTACGCTCCCTGCACGAAGAAGGGTTTTCCGTGCGGGCGTGGGGCGTGAAGGACGAGGAAACGATGAAAAAAGCCGTCCTCTGCGGCGTTGACGGCATGACCGTGAATTTTCCGGACCGGCTGCGTCAATTTTTGCGGGAGAACGGGATCTGATTTTCCGACAGAAATCAATACCATAAAATTCAGCCTACGACCGTGTGAGCGGCCGTGGGCTGTATTTGTGTGCGATGTTCTGTTTTGCTTTAGGCGTTGACCGCTCTGCCGACGTACCGCAGCGCCTCCACCTGTTCCGGATCGAAATTGCCGTGGCAGTCGACGAAGATATCCACCGTGATGACCGCGCCGGCAGCGTTGTTCTTCCGGATATAATCGGCGACGTATTCCCTGCTCCTGCGCACGCCGGTGTTGCGCCAGCCGTTGCAGACGTTGCCGTCCCGGTAATTTCCCAGGGGGATCAGGAGATGGTTCTGGGCGCCGTCGGTAAACCTTGATTTGAAAACATAGGTAAAATCGTTGTCCTCGCCGCAGGTGAAGCCCTCGTTCCTGTACCACTTGACCGGGGTGTCGTCGCCGTCCTCGTGGAAGAAGCTGGCAGTGCCGCTGTTGAAGGCCGCCAGCGCGTCGGGATTGCCTTTCTTGATCGCCCGATCATAGATCGACAGAAGCTCGTTGTCATAGCCCAGATGGGCGTAGCAGCCGTCGACCCACCAGCCCTTGACCAGATCGCCGTAGCGCACGGCGTATTCTTCCAGCACCGCCGCCCAGTTTTCGACAAAACGGCGGTCGACCCTGCCGTGAATCCCCGCGCCGTAGTTTTCATAAAGTCCCATGGCGGGGCCGGCGATTTTGTCGAAATGCGGCCCGTCGCCGGTGTAATAGAGATAAAGGTCGACGTCGTATTTTTGCAGCGCCTCGCCCAGCTCCCGGATCAGGTCCCGCCGGCAGCAGCCCTCGCCCGGGGCGATGCCGGTGATCCGGCTGTAAGCCGCGTTGGGCGCGATCATAAACCGGGTGCCCTGCATCACGGTGATCATATAGTAGCCGCAGCCGATTTCGTGCAGCGTCCGCGCAAGACGCTCCACGTCGACAGAATCGACCTGCTCGTTCCATTCCGCCGCCATGTCCTGAATTTCCGTATCCGTTTTTTCCGGATCCTCAAGGCTGTAAAACCGGTATCCCTTCTCGCTGTAATACAGATAATGGTTGAACACGCCCCATTTTTTTGACATCATTCTGTCCTGCGGATTCATCGGTACCACCTGCCGGCGCGGCTCCGGCGAAAAAAAGAAAAAACGAAACGCCGCCCTGATTTTTCGTTTTTATTTCGGGTCCTGCGGACCGGCTGCCCGGTCGGTTTTTGCGGGTCGGATCATTTTCAGCTGCGCGGCCGCCGAGCGCCGGCTGCACTGCAGCAGCTCGCCGATGAACCGGATCAGCTCCCGCTGCCGCTCCTTCGGGATGTCCCGCAGGGAGCTTGCGATGGTTTCCATGCTTTTCAGCTTTTTTTCGGTGATTTCGCTGAAGGTCTCTTTCCCCGTCGCCTCCAGCAGCGCGAAGACCGTTTCGGTGAAGGACCGCCGTTCCTCGTCGTTCATCTTGATCAGCCAGAGATCCAGCGTCCGGTCGATGAAAATCCCCATTTCCGACGGGGGCGCTTTGACAAATCGGTTGCGGCGCACCTCCCACGAGAAGCCGTCGTGCTGGTAGATGCCGGCGGCGGAGCTTCGGACCACCCGGTTGCGGCAGTCGTTGTAAAGCAGCCTGCCGATCACCGACGTGTCCGGGAGAATGCTGTAAACGCGGGGCAGGACGCGGCGGTAGCGGGGATCGCCGACGGTCTCCCGCCGGAAGCCCGGCCCGTCGTTGGTGTAGACGGCCTCGATCCTGTCCTGAATCTCCCGGTCGCAGAAGGACGCGGCATAGACGGCGAAATTTCCGCCCTTGGAATGGCCGCAGACCCGGATCGGGCCGGAGAACCGCCTGCCGGTTTCGTTCAGATAGTCCACGGCGCGCTGCTGGCCGGGGGTCCGGGCAAGATAGCTCAGGTCAAAGTCCTCTTTCCAGCCGGTCAGGGTGTTGTCGGTGCCCCGGAACGCCACGCAGACGCTGCCGTCCTCCGGCAGAAACGTCACCGCGGCAATCTGCTCGTTCTTTTCCCGGTCCACCTCGTTCAGGTAACGGCACAGCCGCATTTCGCCGAACCGCGCGCCGTCCCGCATTTCCTCCATCAGCAGCGGCGCTTTTGCCGTCAGCACCGTGCTGCGCAGGATCTCCTCCCGGGTGTGGTGCGCGAAGAACCGGTCGTGGGCCTCCCGCAGGGAAATCCCGTCCCCATCCGGCGGAACCGCGCCTTCAAAGTCGGTATACGCGAGTTTGGACAGCACCAGATTGTCGACCTCGTTGAAGGGGTCGACCGAGAGAGGCACGTCGGCGCGCCAGCTCAGATAGTCAAAAATGTTTGCCATTCTATCACGTCCCGGGATGTCATTGTCGGAAAAACAGAGGCGTTTTTCAGAACGCGAAATACTTCTTCAGAAGGCGCTCCGTCCGCTTGCCCAGCAGGGTCAGAAGCTCGGCGGCCTCGGCTTTCTCTTCCTCGGTGCCGGTGGCGTACTGCTTCATCAGCCGGCCCTCTTCATAGCATAACTCGTCGTGGATCGGGAAATAATTTTTCAGCAGGAAGCAGGCGTAGCGGACCAGCCGTTTGTCGCCCACAAGGCGGAATTCTGTGCTGATGGTGTCGATCGCCACGGAGTAATACTCCTTGATGGAAGCGATCAGGTCGCGTCGCTCGTTTTTTCGGGCGAAAACCATGGTCGCGCAGATGAACGCGTTCCGGTTGCTCTCATAGGAGGAATGGCTGTCGGTGCTGCCCACGACGGGGAAGACGTTTCCCTTTGCCCGCTCGTCGTAATACCGCGCGGTCTGGAAGCCGTTATGCTCGTAGTAGTTTTCGCCGCCCAGCACCTCAAAGGCGTCGAACCAGCGCTGCTCCATCATGTAATCAATGAATCGCTCCGGCACCTGATAAACGTCGCTGCGCCAGTTGGGGTGTGCGAAGATCCCAAGGCCGTTTGCTTTTCTGATCTCGTCGAAGATCCATTTGTAGGTGGCGGCGGCGGTGGGTTCCACGTCCTCCGGCACGTCCATTTCGTCGGCGAGCGCCTGCATTTTCTCCTCAAATTCGGCGTATGTCATCACGTCCGGCACGTTTTCGGTACGGATGGCGCGCATCTTCTTTTCCCGCGCCCAGTCCTCCGTGCCGGTGCCCTCCACCAGCGCGTTGATGCCGTATTCGCCGCCGAAGTTGACGATGTGCACGTCGTTGGTGTGCCCGTGGACCGGCGGCAGATGGATCTCCTCGCCGGGGACGATGTTCAGCCCGATGGGCAGGTCCTTGAAATAATCCCGCGCGATCAGGGAGGGATAATATCTGCCGTGGTCGCTGACCACCATGAAATCGTAACCGTATCTGCGGTAGTTGGAGACCACCGTCGTCGGGTGCTGGCGCCCGTCGGACATGGTGGTGTGCATGTGCAGATCGCCGATGAAGGGATAGCGTTCCGCAAGCCCGCCCTCCACGCAGTAGACGGAGAGCTGCAGAATCCGTTCCGCCTTGTCGTTGAAGGCGCGGATAAAGTATTCCTGCTCCCGGTCGAAGGTGTGGCGGAAGGTGAAATTGCCCTCCGCATCGCTTCTCAGACGGATCTCGCGGAAATCCGCGGTCCTCGGGTAGTTGCGGGGACAGCCCTGATCGAGGGCGCAGATCATGAATTGATACTCGGTCTCCGGCTCAAAAACCGGACGCGCGCCGGTCTGGCGGATGCGGATCTGCGCTTCCTTTCCCGCCGCGAAAACCTTCGGAAAAACGTCGTAATTGCTGAGAATATCGTCCTTTTTATATGACATAATGAAACGCTCCTGTGGCTTTTTTCTTTATTATAGCCCGGAAGGGGAGGATTTGCAAGATGAAATACTGATTTGCCGCTCCGCGGCAAATCAGTATTTCCGTGAGATGCGAAATGTGAGATGTGAAATGTTACCTTTCAGGTTGCGGCTCACTGTTTCCTTTTCACAGTACACAGTTCAATCAAATCAGGATTTGGACAGTTGACATCCGCCGCGATTTTTATTATCATAATAGGGATACGAGTTTTCAGAGAAGGGGTGAGACATTGTGGACCGGCTGAGAGAAAAAGCGATCCTGATCGGCATTGACGACGGCTCGGTGGACGCGGAGCATTCCATGGACGAACTTCGGCTTCTGGCGGACACCGCCGGCGCCGAGACGCTGTTTACGGCGATCCAGCAGAAGCCTTCACCGGACGCCGCCACCTTTGTGGGGATCGGGAAATTGTTTGAGATCAAGGACGTCGCCGAGGCGAACGAGGCGGATCTTCTGATCTTTGACGGGGAACTGACCCCGACGCAGCAGAGAAACATCGAAAATCTGACCGGGATCCGCACCGTCGACCGCACCACGCTGATCCTCGATATCTTCGCGCTCAACGCGAAAAGCGGCGCGGGCAAGCTGCAGGTGGAGCTGGCGCAGCTCAATTACATGCTGCCGCGCCTGGGCGGCAAGGGCACGGAAATGTCCCGCCTGGGCGCCGGCATCGGCACAAGGGGCCCCGGCGAGAGCAAGCTGGAGAGCGACCGGCGGCATATCCGCAGGCGCATCAAATTCATCGAGGAGGAGCTGCGCCGCACCGAGAAAAACCGGGCGCTGATCCGCCGCAGCCGCGGAAAACGGGGCGTGATCACCGTGGCGGTGGTGGGCTATACCAACGCGGGCAAATCCACCCTGCTCAACGCCCTGACCGACGCGGGCGTGCTGGCGCAGGATAAACTGTTCGCCACGCTTGACCCCACCTCCCGGGCGCTGAAGCTGCCGGACGGGCGGTCGGTCATGCTGATCGACACCGTGGGCTTTATCTCGCGCCTGCCCCACACGCTGGTGGAGGCGTTCAAATCCACGCTGGAGGAGGCCGCCGAGGCGGATCTGATCCTCAACGTGTGCGACGCGTCCGACCCGCATTTCGACGAGCATCTGCGCATCACGAAGGAGATTTTATCCGATCTGGGCGCGGGAACCACGCCGGAGGTCACGGTGCTGAACAAATGCGACCGCTGCGCCGACGTGTTCATGCTGCCCTTCGGCCGGCATGTGGTGCGCATCTCCGCGCTGCAGAAAAAAGGGCTTGACGAGCTGTTGGAGGAGATCTCCAGGGCTCTGCCGGACACCGTGCGGCGCGTCGAGCTGCTGATTCCCTATCCCGACGGCGGTGCCGCCGCCTCTCTGCGGGAGCTGGGCCGGGTCGAAACGGAAGAGTATACCGCCGACGGGATCCGCGTCACGGCGCTGATCGACCGGCGTTATCTTTCAAGATTTGAAAAATACTATCATTCGGAAGGGTGATACGATGAATAAGGAATATCAGGGCCTTTCGCCCGAGGATTACGTCGAACCCCGCTGCCTTCTGTGCGGCGATCCCTTCGGTGAGCCGGAGACGTTAAAGCCGATCCCCCAGCAGCGGGTGATCGAAAAAATGGACGAATATATGAGCCGCCGGGATTACGCGGGCGCCGAGCGGCATCTGCTCTATTGGCTGGCGGAGGCGCAGGCCGGCGCAGACAAACGCGGCGAGCTTCTGGTGCGCAACGAGCTGGTGGGGCATTACCGCAAGACGGGGGAGCGTGAAAAAGCCTTTGAGAGCGCAGACGAGGCGCTGCGTCTGCTGGGCGAGATCGGCTTCGACGGCTTTGTCAGCGCCGGTACGACCTATACGAACGTGGCCACCGCGTACAACGCGTTCGGCGAAAATGAAAAATCGCTGCAATTCTTCGAAAAAGCGAAAACGGTCTATGAGGCGGCGCAGAACACCGACCCGCGTCTGCTGGGCGGCCTTTACAACAATATGGCGCTGGTGAAGACCGCGCTGGGCGATTACGAAGAGGCGCTCTCCCTTTATGAGAAAGCGCTTTCCGCCATGGCGAGGGTCCCCGGCGGCGGGCTGGAGCAGGCGATCACTTATCTGAACGAGGCGGATACGCTCACGGCGCAGCAGGGCGCGGAGGCCGCCGAAAAACAGGTGTGCGGGCTGCTGGACAAGGCGTGGGAGCTGCTGGACCGGCCCGACGCCCCGCAGGACGGCTATTACGCCTTTGTCTGTGAAAAATGCGCCCCGACGTTTTCCTTTTACGGGTATTTCCTCGCCGCGCGGGAGCTGGAACGCCGCGCGAAGGAGATCTATGAGCGGAAGGACACTGTGAAATGTGAGATGTGAAATGTAGAATATGAAATATGAACGGAGGTTACTGTATGGCAAGTATTCCCGGCAGAATATTCGCGTTGATCGCGCGGGCGGCGGGCAACGTCAATCCCGTTATCGTGCAGAAGAAAAAGAAGAATATCGTCAAGGACCTGCGCAGCGCGGAGCCGCTGTTCCGGCATTATATCCCGCCGCTCGGCTACCGGTTCCGCAGAACCGACGCCGACGGCGTGCCCATGGAGATTTTTTCCCCGAAAAAGGGCGGCAGCGATAACGCGGTGCTGGTGATCCACGGCGGGGCGTATATCTCCCGCATGATGTTCTATTACCGTCTGTCGAACAAGCGGTATTCCAAAGCCAGCGGCGGCGGCACGGTGGTCCATTTCGACTATCGCTGCGCGCCGGAATACACGTTCCCCGCGGCGCTCGACGATACGCAGAAGGTCTGGGACAAGCTGCTCGAAATGGGCTTCCGGCCGGAAAACATCGTCACCGTCGGCGACAGCGCCGGCGGACACCTGACGCTGGATCTGCTGATGCGCCTGCACGATGCCGGCAGGGCGAAGCCGAAGGCCTGCGTCCTGATGTCCCCGTGGATCGACATGACCGCAAGCGGGGATTCCTACGTCTACAATTATAAAGTCGATCCCGTGTTCGGCATCCGGGGGGAAACGCCCACCCCAGAGCAGGTCAAGGAGCTTCTCGGGCAAAGTGAGCTGTATATGTGGTTCGGCGACCACGACCGCACCGATCCCTATATCTCGCCGGTGCTGAACGACTACGATTCGACTTATCCGCCGCTGTTCATCACCGTGGGCGGCGACGAGATGCTGCTGAGCGAGGCCGAGACCCTGGCGGAAAAATTCCGCGCGGCGGGCGTGGAGGCCCGGCTGCTTGTCGGCGACCGGATGTTCCACGCGTTCCCGGTCTATCAGATCTTCCCCGAGGCATGGAGAGCGCAGAAAAAGATCGCCGCGTTCATCTCCCGGCAGCTGAGCGTTGAGGTACACAGGTGCAGATGAACGGGTTGGAATTATCAAAGGCTTATTATAAAGAATACGGTGAGCCGGTGCTGACAGCGCAGTTTCCCGAGCTGCTCCCGTTTCTTGCCGTAGGACTCTGCGGCGCGGGTTCGGAGTGCTTCGGTTTCGACGACGACGCGTCCCGCGACCATGATTTTGAACCCGGCTTCTGCATTTTCCTGCCCGGGGAAGACGTCGTCGACCGCCGGCAGGCGTTTCTGCTGGAACGCGCCTACGCAAAGCTGCCGAAAGAATTCGGCGGCGCGGTCCGGTCCCTGATGCAGCCCGTGGGCGGCGCCCGGCGGGGCGTTCTGCGCGTGGAGGAGTTCTTTACCGAAAAGGTGGGCGCGGCGGACGGAATCCTGACCGTTTCGCAGTGGCTGACCCTTCCGGGGCAGGCGCTTGCCGAGGCGACGAACGGCGAAATATGGTTCGACAACTACGGGCTTTTGTCGCAGATCCGCGAAAACCTGCGCGCTTATCCCGCGGATATCCGCAGAAAAAAACTCGCCGGACATCTTCTGCTGGCGGCGCAGGCGGGGCAGTACAATTACCGCCGGTGCCTCGCCCACGGCGAGGAGGCGGCGGCGCAGATGGCGGCGTTTGAGTTCGTGAAGAACGCCATGGCGGCGATCTTCCTGCTGAACAATCAATATCTTCCGTATTATAAATGGGGCTTCCGCGCCCTGAGGGCGCTGCCGAAGCTGGCGATCGAGGCGGAGCTGTTTGAATATCTGCTCACCACCGGCAACGGCGGGGACACGGCGGAGGAGAAATCCGACGTGATCGAGGGAATCTGCGCGGACCTGATCGACGAGCTGATCGGGCAGGATCTCACGAAAGCGAACTGCGGCGACCTCGAAAAGCACGCCTATTCCGTCAACGACGGGATCGCCGACGGGGAAATACGGAACATGCACATTCTCGCCGCGGCGCAGTAAGAATGCGAAAACCGTTTTTCGCGCTGTCGGCTGAGAAGGAAGGAGAACCACCATGAAAGACAAAAAGAATGCGAAGGACAAAAACAGAATTTCTCCTTTTGCCGTGATTATCTCGATCCTGATGCCCGTCGTCGCGGCCGTCTGGCTGTTCCAGTTCACCGGCGGCGGGTACCGCATGACGGTCCCGCTCAGAGGTGACTTTGAGGAAATCGCCGAGAACGTCTATATCAATCAGAATTTTTCCGGGAACAAGGAAGACGTCGCCGCCCTTGTCGGCAGCGCGAGGGAGCGGGACGCCGCGTTCTTCGGGGATCTGCAGTGCACGGACCGGACGGTGGTCATCGTCTGCGACGACGGGGAGCTGCTGAAAAAGCTCGGCGGGGACCACGATACCCAATCGGTCGTGTTCCCGTTCAGGAAAAGCTATATCTGCGTGTCGGACGAATATCTGGACGTCGATATCCTGGCGCATGAGATCACCCACGCGGAGCTGCACGGCCGGCTTAAGGAAAAAGCGCTCAAACGCATCCCGACCTGGTTCGACGAGGGGATCGCCACGCAGAATGATTGCCGTGAGAAATATAGTCCCGCGATATGGGCGGAGCAGACCGATAACGGGAAAAACACGATCGCCCTTGCGGATATGGACGAACGCGAGGAGTTTTACGCGGGCACGGAAGAGGACCGGCATTTCCGTTACCTGATCGCGAAGCACGAGGTCTCCGAATGGATGGAAACCCACGGCCGGGAGGGCCTGCTTGCGCTGATCGACCGGATGAACAACGGAGAGGAATTCGCCGCGGCGTATGGGGAGTGAATTCTGATTTGTCGGGGCGCTTGCGCCCCGTCTATATCGCCTTACGGCGATTCGATATGTTGACCTGCGGTCAACTCGATATATGCTCGCAAGCGAGCATTCGATATGTGTTTGCTGCGCAAACACGAGAAAATTCTGATTTAACGGCTTCGCCGTTAAATCAGAATATGAAAGGATTATATCTATGCAAATCCACGGCCTTCAGAAAATGACCCTTCTCGACTTCCCGGGGCGCGTCGCCTGCACGGTGTTCCTCGGCGGGTGCGATTTCCGCTGCCCGTTCTGCCATAACTTTGAGCTGATCGACGGCACGGCGCAGCCGGTCATGGACGACGCGGCGCTGCTCTCGTTCCTCGAAAAGCGCAAGGGGCTGCTTGACGGCGTCGCCTTCACCGGCGGCGAGCCCTGCCTGCATAAGGACCTGCCGGAGCTGATGAAAAAGATCCGGGATATGGGGTTCGGCGTGAAGCTCGACACCAACGGCAATCACCCCGCGCTTCTGCGGGAAATTCTCGGCGCGGGGCTCGTCGACTACGTGGCGATGGATATCAAAAACAGCCCCGAAAAATACGCGGCGACCTGCGGACTGGACAAAATCGACCTTGCGCCGATCCGTGAGAGCGTCGATCTTTTGATGCGGGGCGATACGGATTACGAATTCCGCACCACGGTGGTGGCGGAATTCCATGAGGAATCCGATTTTGAAAAAATCGGGGAAACGATCCGCGGCGCGAAGCGGTATTTCCTGCAGCAGTTCACCGACCGGGACTCCGTTCCCTTCGGAAATCTGCACGCTCCGTCGAGGGAGCAGATGGAGAAATTTGCACACATTGCGGCATTTTATGTGCCGGAAACGAGCCTTCGTGGAATTGACTAAAAAACAAGATATAGATTCTATATAATTTTCTGACCACAATATATTGACAAAAATCTCCGGTTCTAATATAATTACTCTTGCAGCTTAAAAACGGCGCGGGAGTGCGCCGGAGATTTATTTTTTCTATATTTAAGGAGAAAACAGCGTATGTATACTGTGGTTAAGAGAGACGGCAAGGTCGTTGATTTTGATATTTCAAAAATCAGCGCCGCCATCACGAAGGCCTTTGAAGCCGCCGAAAAACAGTACCATCCCAGCGTGATCGACATGATCTCCCTGCGGGTCACGTCCGATTTTGACGAAAAGATCCGGGACGAAAAAATTGCGGTTGAGGATATTCAGGACTCCGTCGAAAAGGTGCTGTCCGAATCCGGCTACGCCGATGTGGCGAAGATCTATATCCTGTACCGGAAACAGCGCGAAAAGGTCCGCAACGTCAATTCCGCGCTTCTCAACTACAAGGATCTTGTGGACAACTACCTCAAGATCAACGACTGGCGCGTCAAGGAGAATTCCACCGTCACCTATTCCGTGGGCGGCCTGATTCTCTCCAACTCCGGCGCCATCACCGCCAACTACTGGCTCAGCGAGGTTTATGACGAGGAAGTCGCCAACGCCCACCGCAACGCGGAGATCCATCTGCACGATCTTTCGATGCTCACCGGCTACTGCGCGGGCTGGAGCCTCAAGCAGCTGATCCAGGAGGGCCTGGGCGGCGTTCCCGGCAAGATCACGTCCTCCCCCGCAAACCACCTTTCCACCCTCTGCAACCAGATGGTCAATTTCCTGGGCATCATGCAGAACGAGTGGGCGGGCGCGCAGGCGTTTTCCTCCTTCGATACCTACCTTGCGCCCTTTGTCAAGGTGGACAACCTTGATCAGAAATCGGTCAAGCAGTGCATCCAGTCCTTCGTCTACGGCGTGAACACGCCCAGCCGCTGGGGCACCCAGGCGCCCTTCTCCAACATCACCCTCGACTGGGTCGTGCCGAACGATCTGAAGAACCTGCCCGCGATCATCGGCGGCAAGGAGATGGACTTCACCTACGGCGACTGCCAGAAGGAAATGGATATGGTCAACAAGGCGTTCATCGAGATCATGATCGAGGGCGACGCCAACGGCCGCGGTTTCCAGTATCCCATCCCCACCTATTCCATCACCCGCGATTTCGACTGGAGCGAGACGGAGAACAACAAGCTCCTGTTTGAAATGACCGCGAAATACGGCACCCCCTATTTCTCGAACTACATCAACTCCGATATGGAGCCCAGCGACGTGCGGTCCATGTGCTGCCGTCTGCGCCTTGACCTCAGAGAGCTGCGCAAGAAGAGCGGCGGCTTCTTCGGCTCCGGCGAATCCACCGGCTCCATCGGCGTGGTCACCATCAATATGCCCCGCATCGCGTATCTGGCGAAGGATGAGAAGGATTTCTACGCCCGTCTTGACAACCTGATGGATATCTCGGCGCGTTCCCTCAAAACCAAGCGCACCGTTATCACCAAGCTCCTCGAGCAGGGCCTTTATCCCTACACCAAGCGTTATCTGGGCACCTTCACCAACCATTTCTCCACCATCGGCCTGATCGGCATGAACGAGGTGGGCCTCAACGCCAAATGGCTGCGCGCCGACCTGACGAGCCCGAAGGTCCAGCGCTTCACCCGCGACGTGCTCAACCATATGCGCGAGCGCCTGTCCGATTATCAGGAAATGTACGGCGACCTTTACAATCTGGAGGCGACCCCCGCCGAGTCCACCACCTACCGCTTCGCGAAGCACGATAAGGAGGATTTCCCGGATATCATCACCGCCAACATGAACGGCACGCCCTATTACACCAACTCCTCGCATCTGCCCGTGGGCTACACCGAGGACGTGTTCAGCGCGCTGGATATTCAGGACGACCTGCAGACCCTTTACACCTCCGGCACCGTGTTCCACGCCTTCCTGGGTGAGAAACTGCCCGACTGGAAGGCGGCGGCAAACCTCGTGCGCAAGATCGCCGAGAACTACAAGCTGCCCTATTACACCATGTCCCCGACCTACTCGGTCTGCAAGGATCACGGATATCTGACCGGTGAGCAGACGAAGTGCCCCATCTGCGGCGCGCCCACTGAGGTATACAGCCGCATCACCGGTTACTACCGCCCGGTGCAGAACTGGAACGAGGGCAAGGCGCAGGAATATAAAGACCGTCTGGTTTACAACATCGGTCATTCCCGCCTGACCCATACCGGCCCGAATCCCGCGCCGGTGGACGAGCCCGCTTCGGCGCCCGCCCCGGCGGCGTCCGTCGCAGCGTCGGCTCCCGCCCAGGAAGAGGCCTGCGGCGATGTGATCCTCTTCAAGACGCCCACCTGCCCCAACTGCAAGGCGGCGATGGCGCTGCTTGACAAGGCCGGGATCGTTTATTCCGCGCTCAACGCCAACGAGGAAAAAGACCTGGTCGAAAAGTTCGGCGTCAAACAGGCTCCCACGCTGGTGATTGTCAGCGGCGACAGCTTTGAGAAGTATCGCGGCGTGTCCGACATCAAGGGCTGGCTGATGAAAAAATAAAATGATCCGCGGGGCGGCGAAGCCGTCCCGCAAATCATTTTATTAATGAACAATGGACAATGAACAATGGATAATTAAGGACGGGCTTCGCCCGTACCCGATTGATAAACATGTCTCATCAAATATTTCCGTTTTGAACACAGCATAAAAATATACAGACACTATAATGAGATTCGCGAAGCGAATCCACCGACATTATCCATTCTCCATTGTCCATTATCCATTTAATTAAACGGAGGAACAGAAATGTACGATATCGTTATCATCGGCGGCGGGCCCGCCGGCATGACCGCGGCGCTGTACGCGGTGCGCAACGGAAAATCCGCCCTCGTGATTGAAAAGGCCGGCTTCGGCGGGCAGATCACCCATTCGCCGAAGGTGGAAAACTATCCCGGCACCTTCTCCATGAGCGGTAACGAGTTCGCCGACGCGATGCTGGACCAGATCATGAAGCAGGGCGCCGAGATCGAGTTCGAGACCGTGACCGGGATCCGGGACGACGGAAAAACAAAGACCGTCCTCACCGAGGAGGGCGGCGAATATGAAGCGAAAGCCGTCATTATCGCCACGGGCGTGAAACACCGGATGCTGGGCCTCGAGGGCGAGGAAGAGCTTGTCGGCGAGGGGATCAGCTTCTGCGCGGTCTGCGACGGCGACTTCTACGCGGGCAAGACCGTCTGTGTGGCGGGCGGCGGCAATTCCGCCCTGCAGGAGGCGATCCTGCTCTCCGAAAAGTGCAGGGAGGTCATTTTGCTGCAGGATCTGCCGCGCTTCACCGGCGAGGAACGGCTGCAGCAGGTTCTTTTCGCGCGGGAGAACGTCCGCGGAATCGTGAACACGAAGATCGAAGCCCTCGTCACGGAGAACGGCGAGCTGCGCGGCGTGGAATATTCCGACCGCGATACGGGCGAAAAACAGACGGTCGCCTGCGACGGCCTGTTCGTCGCCATCGGCCTGATCCCCGAAAACGAGCCGTACAAGGACCTTGCGGACCTGAACGCCTGGGGCTATTTCGATTCCGATGAATCCTGCGTCACGAAGACGCCCGGCGTGTTTGTCGCCGGCGACTGCCGCTCAAAGCAGGTGCGCCAGCTCACCACCGCCTCCGCCGACGGCGCCACCGCGGCGCTTGCGGCGTGCAGGTATATCAATGAACTGTAAAAAAACGAAAAATACAGTCCCGAGCGGCGCCTTCCGTAAGGAAGTGAGCCGCAGCTAAATTCGCCTTACGGCGAGCTAAATTGACCTGCGGCCAGCTAAATTCCCTTCGGGAGCTAAATTCGCTTCGCGAGCTTGCGGGCGAATTT
>CACYHJ010000011.1 GCA_902774165.1 Oscillospiraceae bacterium | reverse complement strand
CTCTGTCAGCGACGAATTCCGTGAAATGGGGTACCGGCTGAAGATTTTTGACGCGTATCGGCCTCAGTCCGCCGTTGAGTTCTTCGCCGAGTGGGCGCAGGATCCGGACGACACGCGCATGAAAGAATACTTTTATCCCGAAATCGACAAGAAAACCCTGTTCCCCTCCGGATTCATCACCTATCATTCCGGCCACAGCCGGGGCTGTACCGTCGACCTGACGCTGTTTGATATGAAGACGGGAAAAGAGCTTGATATGGGCGGCCCCTTCGACTATTTCGGGCAGCTTTCCCATCCGGAGTACCGGGGGATTACCGACGCGCAGTATCAGAACAGGATGCTCCTGCGCCGGACGATGGTGAATCACGGGTTCCGACCCTCCAGAACGGAATGGTGGGATTTTTCCTTCCTTGCCGAGCCGTACCCGAACACTTATTTTTCCTTCCCGGTCAGCCTGCGCTCCCTTGGGACCGGACGCTGAGGCGGCGCGGACAGCCGACAAATCAAAACAGGATGTGAAATTATGAGCGGACCGTTGCTCTCGATCATTGTTCCGGTTTACGGAGTGGAAAAATATCTGAGGGAATGTCTGGATTCGTTTTTTGAGCAGAACGTGCCGGAGACCGACTATGAGGTGATCTGCGTCGACGACGGCTCTCCGGACCGCTGCGGCGAGATCCTGGACGAATCTGCGCTTCGGCATAAGAATCTGTCCGTCGTGCACCAGCAGAACGCCGGCGTCAGCGCCGCGCGGAACCGGGGATTGGACCTCGCCGGCGGAAAATACGTCTGGTTTGTGGACTCTGACGATTTTATCGCTGCAAACGTGCTCGGTGAAATAACGGCGTTTTTACGTGAAAGCCAATGTGACCAGCTGCGGGTTTTGCCGACGCTTTTTCACGACGGCGAACCGTTTGACTGCCGTTCTGCCGTCCCGCCGGAGAATGTCAGCGCAAAGGTAAAGGACTATCTGATCACCAGAATCCTCCGCAAAGAGATCATAGACGCCGTCGGGCTGCGGTTCAATCCGAAAATCTGTTATCAGGAGGATAACGTTTTTTACACTACGCTTTTCCCTCATCTGAAAAAAAGGGAAAGCTTTACCGGGAAAATCGCGTATTTTTACAGAGAGAGACCCGGCAGCCTGTCAAGAGGCGGCGTGCGGACGGAACGGATTTTGTCGTCGTACATCGCCGGCAGCGTCGATATGCTGCACATGGTTGAAACGGATGGCGAAAACTATAACGGATATGCCTATGTTTTGTATATGTTTATGACTTCGGTCATGAAGATCGTCTCCGGACTGCCGAAGGAAGAACGCAAAGCATATCTGAAAGAGCTGAAAGAAAAAAAGCTGTTTCCGCTCAGATACGATCGCCGATATACTGTCAGGACCGGTAAGGAAAACGACAGTTTTCGGAAAAAAATAAAAAGAAGAATCTACAGCCTTGCATATACCCGATGCGGGTTCCGGGTATTCCTTGACAACCGTCAGGTTGCCTGCGGAGACTCTGTACAATCTGACGAAAAAATCTACTGCGCAATCCGCACGCCCGAATTGTGCGGTGTTGCCTTAGCACTTGTTTTTTTGTGTGCTGAGAAAAATCAGAGATTCAACAATAGATCGACCCCGTCATTCCAATCGGAATGACGGGGTCGGTGTTCTGTCGGGAATTATCTCATAATAATGCAGTGATCCGGGCACGCCTCGGCGCATTTGCCGCAGCCGGTACATTTTGTCCGGTCCACGCTTGCAAGGAAGTTCTTCACCGTGATGGCATTCGCCTCGCAGACCTTCATGCATTTGCCGCAGCCGATGCAGGCGGTGACGCAGGCCTTCTTCGCAGCGGCGCCCTTGTCGCTGTTTTTGCACATCACCAGCGCCCCTGTCTGAGACACGGGCACCAGATCGATGATCCGTTTCGGGCAGGCGGCGGCGCAGCGTCCGCAGGCCCTGCACTTATTCTTATCCACCACCGCGACGGTGTTGACAATGCTGATCGCGTCGAAGGGGCAGGCTTTCACGCAGTCGCCGTAGCCCACGCAGCTGTAGGCGCAGGTTTTCGCGCCGCCGTAAAGCTTCATTGCCGAAGCGCAGGTCATGTCGCCCCGGTATTCCATCTTCGGCGCGCTGTTTTCCGGCGTGCCCTGACAGAATACCACCGCGCAGCTCTTTTCGACGGAGCCGGCTGCAAGGCCGAGATATTCGCCCAGCGCCTGCGCCGTTTCGTCGCCGCCGGCGACGCACTTCGAGCAGTCGGTGACCTCGCCGGAGGCCAACGCAGCCGCGTAGCCGGAGCAGCCGGAATATCCGCAGCCGCCGCAGTTGGCGCCGGGTAAGATCTCGTTGACGCCTTCTTCTTTCTCATTCACGGGCACGGCGAACACTTTGGAGGCGACCGCCAGCAAAAGACCCGCCGCGACGCCGATGCCGCCCACAAGGAGCACCGCAAGCAATACAGGATTCATATCCGCGACCTCCTTACATTAATCCCATGCCCTCAATGATCCCCGTGAAGCCGAGGAACGAGAGGGAGACGAGCGCCGCCGCGATCAGCGTGATGGGCAGACCCTCGAGGAACTTCGGGATATCGTTGTGCTCGATCCTGCCGCGTACGCCCGCGAACATGATCATCGCAAGGCCGAAGCCCAGGCCCGCCGCAAAGGAGTTCACCAGCGACTGGGGGTAATTGTAGCCGTTGTCCACGTTGAGGATCACCACGCCCAGCACCGCGCAGTTTGTGGTGATCAGGGGCAGGTAGATGCCCAGCGCCTTATAGAGCGGCTTTAAGTACTTTTTCATCACGATCTCGATCAGCTGAACCAGCGCCGCGATCACGAGGATGAATACGATGGTCTGCAGGTACGCGAGATCGTATTTTTCGAGAAGAAATTCATTGATGGGCCAGGTCACCGCCGTGGCAAGCACCATGACCAGCACCACCGCGGCGCTCATGCCGGCGGAGGTATCCAGTTTTTTCGACACGCCAAGGAACGGGCAGATGCCCAGGAATTTCGCCAGAACAAAGTTCTGCGTCAGAAGCCCCATCAGAAGAAGCGCAAAATAGAATTTCATTCCGCAGCCGCCTCCTTCTTTTCCGCGGGAGCGGCAGCATTTTTCATGCTCTCGCACTCCGCCTTGTCCGCGCCGCAGATCGCCGCCATCGGGCAACTGCCGCAGCCGTTCAGTTCCGCTTTCTTTCCGCCCTTGCGCTCGGCGAGACGGTTCGTGACCGCCATCAGGACGCCGAAGGTGAAGAACCCGCCGGAGGGCAGCAGCATGATCGTCATGGGCTGCAGGGAGAGCTTCTCAAGGAACGGGAAGACCTTATAGAAATCAATCCCGTCGAAGCCGCCCAGCACGCCGTCGCCGAAGACGCTCAGAAGGCTCTGAAGCCCTGTCATAAAGGTGCCGCCGCCGAGGAATTCCCGGATGATGCCCATGGCGCAGCAGGCGGCGGTGAAGCCGATGCCCATGCCAAGGCCGTCCAGCGCGGAGACCAGCACGCCGTTTTTGCCGGCGAAGGCTTCCGCTCTGCCGAGGATGATGCAGTTGACCACGATCAGCGGCAGGAAGATGCCCAGCGATTTATCCAGCGCCGGGACGTAGGCCTTCACGACCATCTGCACCAGCGTCACGAAGGACGCGATGACCACGATATACGCGGGGATGCGGATCTTGTTCGGGATCGCCTTGCGAAGCAGGGAGATCACGATGTTCGAGCAGACCAGAACGATCGTCACTGAGATTCCCATGCCGAAGCCGTTGACCAGGGACGTGGTGACCGCGAGGGTGGCGCAGGTGCCCAGCACCAGCCGCATGACGGGATTCTGTTTGATGATGCCTTTGGTAAACTCTTTGCCGAGGCTTTTCTTTTCCGCCGCCATTTACCGCACCTCCCCGTTGAGTTTCGCGAAACAGGCCAGCGCGTCGTTGACCGCGCTTGTGACCGCCTTTGAGGTGATGGTCGCGCCGGTGATGGCCTGGATCTCCGTGTCGGATCTGCCGGTCTTGCTTACGCCCAGCGTTCCGCTTTTGCCGTTGTATTGATTTTTGAAGTCGTCGTTCTGCGCCTTCATTCCCATGCCGGGGGTTTCGTCGATGCTCAGGAAGGCGATCCCGGTCACCGCGCCGTCGGCGCCCACGCCGGTCAGTACCTTGATCTCGCCGCCGTAACCCTTGCCGGTGGTGGTGAACACGTAGCCGCAGACGCTGCCGTCGGAGGAAAGCGCTTCATAATAGAGAACATCGTTTTCCGCTGTCTTTTCTTCGGAAAACTCCGCCGCGTCCCGCATGACCTCGCGCATCGCCGCCGCGGTCTCCTCGCGTTCCCGCCCGGCGATCACGTCCTTCGTCACGTCGTTGACCAGGCCCAGCAGCAGCGCCGCGACGCCGGAGATCAGCAGCAATACGATCGCCGGGACGCAGATCAGCCTGAAATTGCTCTCTTTCTTTGCGGGGGCGGTATTGACTGTATCCATTACGCCGCCTCCTTTTCTTTTTTCTCTTTTTTCTCCTTCACGAAGCCGAAGGGATGGGGCATCGTGATCTTCTCGATCAGCGGCACGAGGATATTCATGATCATGATGGAATAGCTCACGCCCTCGGGAAGGTTGGAGAACAGGCGGATCACGGTGGTGATCACGCCGCAGCCCACGGCAAAGATCACCTTGCCGGTCCGGCTCACCGGGCTGGTCACATAGTCGGTCGCCATGAAGATCGCGCCGAGAAGCAGTCCGCCGCCCAGTACTTCATACAGCATAAAGGTGAAATTGCCCTTGCCGGCGATCAGCATCAGCGCCGCCACAGTGCCGATATAGACGCAGGGGATGATGGGGCTGATGACCTTGCGGGCGATCAGGTAAACGCCGCCGATCAGCAGCGCCGCCGCGCAGACCTCGCCCATGCTGCCGCCGATGTTGCCCAGGAACATATCCATAAGGCCGGGCAGCCTGCCGTCGGAAAGCTGTGCGGCGATATCGCCGCCGCGGTCCAGCGCGGAAAGCGCGGCAAGGGGCGTGGCGGTGGTGACCGCGTCCGCCGTCCAGTCGAGAGGCTTTGTAAAGGTCGTCATCGCCTGCGAGAAGGAGACCAGAAGGATGATTCTGCCGGTGATGGCGGGGTTGACGAAATTCTGGCCCAGGCCGCCGAACATCTGCTTGACGATGATGATCGCCGCCGCGGAGCCGACCGCCGCCATCCACAGCGGGATCGTCGGGGGCAGGTTGTACGCCAGAAGAAGGCCGGTGACGACGGCGGAGAGATCGCCGAGGGTGACCGGTTTTTTCATGATTTTTTCGGCGACGTATTCCGAAAGCACGCAGGTGCCGATGCAGACCGCCGCCAGCAGCAGCGCGCGGGGCCCGAAATATCGGACCGCGGCGATCAGCGCCGGGAGCAGCGCGATGATCACGTCCAGCATGATGCCGGTCACGGTTGCGCCGGATTTCACATGGGGGGAGGAGGTTACCGTCAGTTTTTTCATTTCTTCATCCCCTCCCTTACGATATCCTTCGCTCTGCGCATGTTCTGCACTAACGGTTTTCCTGCCGGGCAGACGTAGGAGCAGCTGCCGCATTCCATGCAGACCATGGCGCCCAGGTCGCTCAGCTCCTGCGGCGAGGGATCCTTTTTCAGCTTGTCCGCGAAGAAGACCGGCGTCAGGTGCATCGGGCAGGCGGCGACGCAGCGGCCGCAGCGGATGCAGGCTCGCTCGGGCTTGACGCCCTTGTCGCCCGGCGCGAACGCCAGCAGCGCGTTGTTCTGCTTTGTCAGCGGAACCTCGTCGCTGTAAAGGGCGAAGCCCATCATCGGGCCGCCGACGATCAGTTTATAGGGGTCGGTCTTATAGCCGCCGCAGGCCTCGATCACCGCTTTTGCGGAGGTGCCCACGGGGATGCGCAGGTTCGACGGCTCCGCGATGGCCGAACCGGAACAGGTCACGGTGCGGCTGATCAGCGGTCTGCCGGATTTGAGGTACCGGGCGATGAAGGCGACGGAGCCCACGTTCATTACCGCGCAGCCCACATCGCTGGGCAGCTTTCCGGGCGGGACCTTCCGGCCGGTCACGGTGTAGATCATCATTTTCTCCGCGCCCTGCGGGTATTTTGATTTCAGCACGATCAGGCGGATGATATTGCCCATCTCCCGGTCCGTGGCGGCGATCTTGTCGAGAACCCGGATCGCCTCGGGCTTGTTGTCCTCCACGGCGATTGCCACACGCTTGAAGCCGAAATATTCGATCAGGGTGTAGATCCCGCTGATGATATCCCAGCTGTTTTCGACGCACTCGCGGTAGTCGGTGGTGATGTAGGGCTCGCATTCCGCCGCGTTGACGATCAGAGTGTCGATCTCAACGTCCTTGGGAAAATTGAGCTTCGCGTGGGCGGGGAAGCCCGCGCCGCCCAGACCCACCAGGCCCGACGCGCGGATCGCCTTGAGCGCGTCCTCGCGGGAATGGACCTGCGGCGGCTCGATCGACGGGTCGTATTCCATGTAGCCGTCGTTTTCAATGGTGACCGAGTTGATCATCCTGCCGCCCACGGTGACCACCGGTGCGACGGATTTCACCACGCCGGAGACCGAGGAGTGGATCGGCGCGGAGATGTACGCGTCGGAATTGCCGATGAGCTGCCCCGCGTATACCTTATCGCCGGGCTTGACGACGGGGGTACAGGGGGCGCCGATGTGCTGCAGCATCGGGATCACAACCCTTTCGGGCGCGGCGATCCTGCGCACGGGGCACTCCGACGTGATCTTGTTGTGCGAAACCCGGATGCCGCCCTTGATGCGGGCGACGGGCTTCAGCACATCGTCGGGGAGTTGAATTTTCATGAATCCTTCACCTTGCTGTTTTGAATTTATTCCTGTTGGTCGGGCAGAGCGGAGCGGGCCGCTTTGCCGTCTTTGCTTCCTTTTTTTATGAATGCCGCCGTCTGACGCCGCAGCGCAGGCATCACAGCGCCCAGCACCGTACCCGTCAGCACGCCGAACAGCAGCCCGAACAGCACCAAAAACGGCAGATAGGGCGCCAGCGACACGCCGGCGGTCACGGAGGCGGCGATCAGCTGGCCCAGATTGTGGAATACCGCCGAGACCGCCGAGATCCCGACGTACCCGAACGCCGCGCGTTTCTGCCCCCCGTCGGCGCTCCTGCGCGCAGACAGCCGGGCAAGCGCGAACATCACAAGGCCGCTGAGCAGGCCGCCGCTCAGACTGATGAAAAAGGCGGTCAGCCCGCGGACAATCAGGGTAAAGAGGCATTTTACAACGATGACCGCCAGCATTTCCGGCAGACCCATCGCCACGGCGGTAAACATCACCGCGACGTTTGACAGTCCGAGCTTTGCGCCGGGCGGCAGAAAGGGCATCGCCGGCAGAAGGCTCTCAAGAAACGAGAGCGTCACGGCTGCCGCCGCTAAAATGCCGGTCACGGCGACCCGGTAGGCGGGGGAGGTAGTTTTTCGATTCATATGCCGCCCTCCCGGTGTTGAACGGATAATGAATAATGAATAATGTATAATGGATAATTTCGGTGGATTCGCTGCGCGAATCTGATTGTGCATATTGCTTGTTTTTATTTTATTATTCTATATCCTTTGTTCATTGCGTATTGACGGCTTTGCTGTCAATACGCGACTGCATCTATGTCGTTCTGATCTGCAACGATCTTCACCGCGACCCGCTGCGGGACGCAGGCGGCGGTATCGCCGATTTTCGTCAGCAGCCCGGTGCGCACGCAGATCTGATCCGGGCAGGGGGACGAGACGATCCGCGCCCCGTCGGGGGAGAGCTCGATCTCCACGCCGCCGAAGGTGTGCGTCTCGGTTTCCGTGAGCGCGTCGAGAGGCACTTCCAGCACGGTTTCTCCGCCGCAGATCACCACCACGCGCCGCGCGCCGTCCCGTGGTCTTGCGAGAAAGAACAGCGCCGCCAGCGCCGCCAGCAGCAGCGGCAGAATCAGGATCAGATCGGTTTTTGAAAATATTCTGCGTTTCATGTTACGCTCCGCGCATCCGATAGGCGTCGTTCGTAAGTTCAAAGTCTCCGGCGATCCCCGCCGTGGCAAAGACGGTGTTGTCGTCGTAGATAAAGATCGCGTCCGCGTTCAGCGCCTGAAGAATCGGCAGGCTTTTTTCCTCGCCCAATACGAAACACGCGGTGGAGAGCGCGTCGCTCTTCATGCCGCCGTCGGCGCGCACGGTCACGCTTTTCAGACCGTTGTTCACCGGGCGGCCGTCGAAGGGGGAGATGATATGGCAGTACCGCACGCCGTCCAGTTCAAAGTATTTTTCATAGTTGCCGGAGGTGGAGATGAAGCATTCCCCGCAGCGGATCACGCCCGCCAGGTCGTTTTCTCCGCCGTCGGGATCGCGCACGCCCACGGTCCAGGTTTTTTTGCCCGGATTTTCTCCGTAGCACAAAATGCTGCCGCCGGAAGCGACCACCGCGCCCCGGACTTCGCCGTCCGCGGCAAGGATCCTTTTTGCCGCGTCGCACGCCATGCCCTTGCCGGCGGCGCCCAGATCCAGCAGCGTTCCCGGGGGGACCGACACCTGAAATCCGGTCAGCGAAACGGTTCTGTAATCCGTCAGCGCCATTGCCGCGTCAATCTCGTCCTGCGTCGGGATCCGGGGCGTAGCGCCGCCCACGTCCCACAGGTCGGAAAGCGCGCCGATCGTCACGTCAAACGCGCCGCCCGTCGCCTCGCACAGGGCGAGCAGCGCTTTCATGTTGTCGGCGAAATCTCCGTCGGCGGTGCATTTCCCGTTTTTGCCGATGCGTGAAATATAAGAGTTTCCGATCGTGCGGGAGATGCTGTTGTCCAGCGCCGCCACCGCGTTTTTGACCGCCTCGGCGGTTCCGTCCGCCCCGCCGTAGAGATCGACGGAAAGCACGGATCCCATGGCAAAGGAGACGACGGACTGCTTCTGCGGCGCCTTTCTGAAAAGATCCGTAAGCACCGCGGCAAGGATCCCCGCCGCCAGCAGGATCCCGGCGGCAAGGAGCGCCGAGCGTCTGAGTCTTCCCGAGTTTGCCAAACCGCATATTCCCCTTATACTTTGTATTAATTCATTTTACTATATTTCTGCGGCAATGTAAAGCGTTTTTTCACCGTGAAAGGAAAAATAAAAAGGAAACCGCGGACGGTGAATCCGACAATTTCCTTTTCAGAAGCATGAAGCGTTATAATTCGATGATGTGCGCCGCGGCCCGCAGAATCATCCGCGCGTCGGCGGTGTTGGTCTTTCCGTCGCTGTTGACGTCAAACGCAATCCGCTGCGCCTCGCTCAGCGCGGAGGCGTCCAGCAGCCGGGAACAGATCTGCAGCGCGGTGCGCGCGTCCGCCGATGTGATTCCTCCGTCGCCGCTGACGTCGCCCCGGATCGAGACGGTGAATATGACGTTGACGTTCTGGTATTTCACGATCAGACGCATGTTCGTGCCGATTTTCGCGTTGTCCGCGATCGTGACGCCCGTCGCGCCCCGTACGGTGACGTCAAGCTCCGGAAGAAGCGCGCGAAGCACGTTGACCGTCTTCGGGCCGGTCGCGGTCAGCGTCATGCGGGCGGTGTCGACCGTCACCGGCAGCCGCCGGGGCAGAAGCTGGGCGACGTAAGTCAGCGCGCCTTTGTTCCCGGTGTAATCCGGTATGGCGCCGACGGTAGTTGAGGTGGCGTCCTTGTCGACCAGCTCATCGTCGCTGCGCAGCACCGTCGAGCCCTTTTTGACAAACATCAGCGCGCCGATGGCGTTGCCGTAAAGCTTTCGGTGGTCCTCCGCCAGCGCCGCGGCGTCCATGCTGATCGGGCCGCCCTCGCTGACGTATTCCCCGGCGTCGCGGTCATACATCCGGTAGCTTTCGGAAAAATAAGCGACGCCGTTTTTGATCAGGTTGATGAACATCACGTGTCCCGCGCCGGGGTTTTCGTCGCTGTAATGGGTCTGGTGGGTGTAACTGACGACGATATACTTCGCCTCTTCATAGGTATCGCAGATTTTCTGCAGACAGTCCGCGCCGGGAATTCTGACCACGGTCCACTCGCCCAGCTTCTGGCCGTCCCGGTATGCGTCGTACCATTTGTTGCCCTTGTAGCCGCCCAGATAATTGTCAATGCCCAGTGCGTACAGGATATAGGAGACGTAAACGCCGCAGTAGCCGTAAAAACTTGTGCGGCCGGTATTTTTCTCATACAGCGCGACGGATTGTTTATAGACCTTGCGGATCTCGTCCTCCGTTTCCGACGGGTCGAACGCCGCGGCGCCGAAGGTAAAGGTAAAAAGCATGGCCGCGGCCAGAAGGAAGGAGAGCAGACGGTTTTTTTTCTTCATAAAATCACTTCTCCGGAATGGCAGGAATCAGCATGCGCAGGAAAATGAGAACTGAATGAAAAATATCTCTTGTTTCACAATCATATATTATAGCAGAACCGTCGCGATTTGTCAAATTCGGTCACGCAATGTCGAATTATATGTATTGTTTTGTTTAAGATTGACAGACGGGAGGTCCCCGGGCGCGCATTCTTCCGGGAAACGGTTGCCAAAGATCCGGAATTATGGTATAATATTTCGTACTGCCGGGAAATGACATTATTTTTTTAAAAATTGCAGTATACTTTTTGCATATCCGGTCCGATGTTCAGGAAAGAAAGGTGAGAATCATGACAAACAGCGATTTCATTGCGACACGGGAGCAGATCTGCCGCGAAAACGACGCGGTGCCGCGCGAGCTTTACGATATCTACAACGTGAAAAAGGGTTTGAGAGACATCAAGGGCCGCGGCGTGATCACGGGGCTTACCAACATATCGAAAATCGTATCCTCCAGAAAAGAAGGGGACGAGGACGTGCCCTGCGACGGCGAGCTGTGGTACCGGGGTTACCGGGTGGAATCACTGATCCGCGATCTGGGCGAGCACGAGCTCGGCTTTGAGAAGATCGCCTATCTTCTGCTGACGGGAGAGCTTCCGGACGCGCAGACGCTGTCGGAGTTTTGCGGCATGATCGGCGAATACCGCACGCTGCCGACCAATTTCACCCGCGACGTGATTATGAAGGCCCCCTCGGCGGATATCATGAATTCCATGACCAGGAGCATTCTGACCCTTTCGTCCTACGACCCGCAGATCAAGGACCAGAGCGTTGCCGTGTCTTTGCGGCAGTGTATTCAGCTGATCAGCGAATTCCCGATGCTGGCGGTTTACGCCTACAACGCCTACGTCCACTATGAGAAAAACGGCAGCATGTTCATCCACCGGCCGGACCCGGCGCTGTCCACCGCCGAAAATATCCTGATGATGATGCGGCCCGATCAGTCCTTTTCCGAAACCGAGGCGAAGGTGCTGGACGCGGCGCTGATCCTTCACATGGAGCACGGCGGCGGCAATAATTCCACGTTTACGACCCGCGTCGTCACCTCCTCCGGCTCCGATACCTATTCCACCATCGCGGCGTCGATGTCCTCGCTGAAGGGCCCGAAGCACGGCGGCGCGAACGTCAAGGTCGTCGAGATGATGGAGGATATCCGCGCCCACGTCTCCGATTACGGGGACCGTGACGCGCTGCGCGATTATCTCGGCAGGATCGTCAATAAAGAGGCCTTTGACGGAAAGGGACTGATCTACGGCATGGGGCACGCGGTGTACTCGCTCTCCGACCCCCGCGAGCGCATCCTCAAGCGCTTCGTCGAGGAGCTGGCGGCGGAAAAGGGCAGGGAGGACGATCTTACGCTCTACCGCAATATCGAAGAGCTTGCGCCGCAGGTGATCGCCGAAAAACGCCGCATCATCAAGGGCGTCAGCCCCAACGTGGACTTTTACAGCGGATTCGTCTATGAGCTGCTGGGCATCCCGAAGGAGCTGTATACCGCGTTCTTCGCCATTGCCCGCGTGGTAGGCTGGAGCGCTCACCGCATCGAGGAGCTTATATGTATGGATAAAATCATCCGTCCCGCGTACTTCAGCGTGATGGAGGAAAAGGAGACATTGAAATGAGCTTTTACGACGTATTGTCCGAAAAGAGAAACGCCGTCCCCACGCCGGAGAACGTGGTTGACGAAAACGGAAAATGTCATTTCGGCACGTTTGACAAAGAATTTCCGAAAATGGATTTTCTGAAAGCGAAGCGCCCCACCGCGCTGCCGGACCTGTTCAACAAGGCAAAGCTGACCCTGTGGGAGGCCGCCGAGATCAATTTCGGCGAGGTGGTTCTGCTGACGGCGGTCTGCGATATGGCGCTGTTCGGCACGTCTCTGACCGTGCTTTACGACACGAAGACGAAAAAATGCGCCTGCTGGCAGGAGATGCTGTTTCCGAATTCCAAGGCGGTCATTGCGCCGAACCTGCTGGGCGGCGCGCGGACTTATTCCAAGGGCAAAAAGGTGAACGTGAGCTTTCTCAATGAGTTCGAAAACGGCAAAGCGACCGTCTCCGGCTGCGCTTCCGACCGCGAGGCGGGCGAAATCGAATACCGGGTGCGCCTGACGCGGGTCTCGAAGCCCAGCGTGGTGATGATCCCCTTCGGCGAGAACCGCCCGCTGTACAGCCAGAAGGATCTGTTTGCCGCGGAAGGATATATCGACTGGAACGGCAAACGGTATCACGCCGACGGCGCGACCGCGATCATCGACGACCACCGGGGATATTATCCCCGGCACGCCCATTACGATTGGGTCACGACGATGGGGAAACGGGAGATCGACGGCGAAGAGCGGTATTTCGGTTTTAATTTAACGCGGAATCAGAGCATTGATCAGGACGATTACAACGAAAACCTGATCTGGTTTGACGGCGATTCCACGCTTCTGACGCCGGTGACCTTCGAGCACGAAACCGAAACGCTCTGGCACGTGACCGACGAGCACGGCATGGTGGACCTGCGGTTTGACATCGGCGACGAGTTCCTGATGGCGCTGAATATCGGCGTCGTGGTGATCGACTACCATATCACCTTCGGCTCCCTGTCGGGATACGTCTGCGACCCGGAGGGCAAAAAATATCTCCTCGACGGCATGAACGGCGTCGGGGAGGATAAGACGTTGGTGTTTTAAATTCTGATTTAACGGCGGAGCCGTTAAATCAGAATTTAAGTCCCGAGTACCGAGGCCCGAGTCTCGAGGCGTTGAAATCTGGGCAGAATTACGGAAAAAAGCCTCGGTTTATCTCAGTTTTCACCAAGTCGCACAGATTTTAAGTTTGTACCTTGGGCCTCGGGTCTCGAGACTCGAGACTGTAAATTCTGATTTAGCTCCGCTAAATCAGAATTTAAACGGCTCCTCAAACCAAAACCCCTCCCGTTCTTCGGCGAGGTCGTTCATCAGCCTCCAGAATCCCTTGGCGCGCCTGCCGAGGGATTTTTTCAATTCCTCTGCATTGACCGCGATCACGCCCAGCGGCTCGCATGATTCCGTCAGCACATCGTGCAGCGCGTCCAGATTGTTGCCGAATTCCTCCGGGAAGGGGACCGCCTCGGCAAAGGCGGCGCAGACCTCTTGGAAGCCGGAGAGCTTTTCTCCGTCCAGAAAAACAACCTTCATCGGCCTATTCCTCCCCGTAGAGCAGCGTGAAGCTCTCGTAATGGTCGTCGGTGTAATAGATCAGCCCGTCGTTGGAGAACACGATCCGCTTCGCGCCCCGCTTCGATTTTCCCAGGGTGTCGATATCGCATTCCGTGTAGAACCGTCCCGGCGCGTCGGGCAGAAGCCCTTCGTAATTGCCGAACCGGCTGCCGCCGATGCACTTGCCCGGCGCGTATTTTTCAAGGCTGCCGCCGGACCAGCCCAGCGACTGGGCGTCTTTTTTCGTGATATAATTATTCGGCAGCTTTCCGTAGGTATGGATATACAGCGCCACGTCGTCCTTCTGATCGTATACGCCGTCCTTGTCGATGGCGGCGTCTTGCCCGTCGTCCGGTTTTTCCGTCGGTGCGGCGGTCTCGGGCGGGGCATTGGCGTGCTCGGTGATCTCGGGGGAGTCGTCCGGCAGGTCGATCTCGGGCAGTTCGACGTCGAGCTCGTCTTCGACGACGTCGACGAGGTCCTTCACGTTCTGCGCGCAGGACGTGAAGATCGTGACGACCGCCGCCAGCGCCAGAATCAGGGCGAGGATTTTTTTCAGGTTCATATGTTTCTCCTTTCATTTTGGAGGGTTGCCGGTCGTTGATTGCCGGTTGTTTGAGAGATTAGAGATGAGAGATAAGAGAGAGATGAGAGTGCCGAATTCTTCTTCCTTCTCCCTCACTCCAATTGCGCCGCAGGCGCAAACGAATCACGAATCACGAGTCACGTTGCCGGTTGTTTGAGACGTCTGACAAAGTTTTTCTTCATCATAACATATCGGCGGCAAAAAAGAAAATCCAAAATTATAAATAAACTGTACTTTTTGATTCCGCTTTGCTATAATGAAGTTCGCGCTGCTGTTATTCTTCCCGGGCGAAAACCGGAAAAGAATTTATGAGCGCAGCGGTGAAAACGAAAGAAGGAGATTTTCTGTGAAAAAGAATCCGGAGTCCACGAAACAATCATTAACATTTCGTGATTATTTGTCCGATATCGCCCCGATTGCCGCCTGTTTTCTGATCGGCGCGATTCTGATCGGCGTCGGTATTTTCGTGAACAGACGGTACCGGATGGCGGAAAAAATCAAGTATACGTTTACCGAACCGGTGGTATCCGTATCAAAGCAGACGGACGACGACGGAAGGGTGACCGGGTATAAGTTCAGAATGAATTATACCGTGGACGGAAAACAATATACGTATAGTATCCAAGAAAAGACAAAGGCGTATTCCGTCGGCGATCCGGTCACGTTTACCGTGTATTTTTACGAAAACGGAAAACAGGCGGTGAATCACAGCTATGTTTTCATTGTGATCGGCGGTTCCTTCCTGTTCTGGTTCGCGCGCCTGACCTTCGGTTTGATTAGAGGAGGAAAGAAGAAGCGGCGGCCGCATCCCGTGCAGTACGTTCTGGATCCGCGGGAAGAAAGCGCGGAGGGGAAACCCACGCAGATTACCCTTGACGAGGAGGACGCCGCCGGGACGCGGCAGATCAACAGCCCGCGGGAGGATCCATAAGATCGAAGAAAGAGCTGACCCGGTCGGCTCTTTTTTTCGCAAAGACTTCGGCGTCCCGGCACCTGATTGCAGAAGATCTGTATGCGTCGCCGGTCACAGCGGGATCACCTGCGTGCCGTCCTTCATGACGTAGTTTTCCGGAACTCCCAGCTCTTCGATCCAGCTTCTGGTGATCAGCGTCTGATACGGTCCCTCGCCGTCGCGGTTGGTCCACAGCCAGGAGGGCGTGGGCCAAAGGCAGATCCGCGGCGCGACCGCCTCGTAGAACTCCCGCTGCAGCCCGCCCTGACCGTGGTGGGACATCTGGCAGATCTCGCATCTGAGCAGCCCGGAATCCTTCCACAGCCGCAGGATCTTTTCTCCCGCCTCTTTCTCGCTGTCGCCGGTGAACATGACGCTTCTGCCGCCCAGCTCCATGCGGAAGACAAGAGAGGAATTGTTGCAGTTTCTGATCTCGAAATCCTGAGAATACAGAATATAAAACGTCGCCTCGCCGATCTGCAGCCGGTCGCCGCCGCAGAGCACGCGCACCTTATCCGCGATCAGCGGCAGCACGCGGCAGAAATCGTCGATCGTCTGAGCGGCGGAGCCGTCGTTTCCCTCGAAAAATCCGCGGGAGGGGAAATTGAGATATATCTGCCCCACGTCCACCTCGCCGGCGTGATGCTCCATGACGTCGAAAAAGCAGTTCACGTGGTCGGAGTGCGGGTGGGTCAGGAACCACGCGTCGATGCGCGGCGTCCCCGTCCCCGCAACCTGCTTCAGGTAGGACAGGAAGTATTCTGTCTCGCTTTCGTACCCGCCGTCGATCACGATGAGCTTTCCGTCGCCGGTCGTGATGATAAAGCTGTTGCAGATGTTATCCGTGACGGATTTCAGCATATGGATCGCGTTTGTGTATCGTGTCGGCATTCCGTTCCCTCCGTGCTTTCGTGTTTGCGCCCCGCGTTTACAGCTCCAGCCTCATATACACAAGCTCCTGATATTCTCCCGAGCGTTTGCGGAAGCCGCGGGGGTTCCTGCCGTATTCGGTAAAGCCGCACTTTTCGTAAAGGGCGATCGCCCGGGTGTTTTCCGCGACGGCTTCCAGCTCCAGCTGCAGATAGCCCGCCCGCTTCGCGCACTCGATACACGCCTCGGTCAGGGCGCGGCCGATGCCGAGCCCCCAGTATTCTTTTAAGATTCCGACGCCGAAATCCGCCCGGTGGCGCAGCTTCTCCCGCCCGCCGACGGCGCCGATCCCGGCGGTGCCGGCAAGAACGCCGTCCACGAACGCCAGGATTTCGATTTCGTTTTTACTGTCGGTTTTCTCCTGAAGAAACGCGCCATCTTTTTCCGCGTCGAAGGCCGTCTCGTCCGCGTAGGTCAGCATGTTGTCCGTCTCTTCATGGGTGCGCAGGAACACGTCCAGCACCGCCGCGCCGTCGGCAAGCCCGCCGCTGCGCAGCAGAAGCTTCCTTCCGTTTTTCAGCGTTATCGTCTTTTCGTATCTCATAGGCGATTATCTCCACTGGAACGGGCGCCGGATGAAATTGACCTCGTCCTTGGGCGGGATCAGACCGAAGGAGCACACGCGCTCGATCCCGTGGGCTTTGAACGCGTCGTAAAGCGCCTCGTTCTCTTTCATGCGCATCGGGTTCACGAACGTGTATTTGCCGATAAACAGATTCGCTTTGAAATATTCCCAGCTCAGGTTCGCCGTTTCAACGCGGAAGCGCTCCCCGTCCGTGATATCCGCCGAAAGCGCCTTCTCCCAGAGCCCGTCCAGTTTACGGACCGTCAGAGGCGGAACATACCCAGACTGATAATGCCAGTCGAAATCGAAGGCGTGGGCCGTCGCGCGGATCTGCGCGGTCTGGATGTCCAGGATCTCTTTGATATACGGTGCGGCTTCGGCTCCGTAATACGCGGAAAGAAAGTCGTTCATATGGTATTCCACGTCCGCGTCCACGTCCCACTGCAGCTTGTGCAGAAGGTAATTGCGCAGCTCGTTGAACGCCGCCTCGTGGCCGTCGCCGCAGTTGTAAATATAGCCGGTGATCCCGATCTCATGCATATATTTCATTGTGGACTGCATGGTCTCGAGGTTCGAGAAAAACTGTGCCGTGTTGAGGAAATTGATCGTGTAATCATAGATATAGGTGCGGTCGGCGACCGTCGTCCAGATCTCGAAATCCTTCGCGATCTGCGGCTCGTTTTTGCCGTAGAGATTGATCAGGCCGTCGTCGCCGTCCACCGCGCCGCATTCGGTCAGCGGATGGCTGCGGCAGGCCTTGTGCAGCCCGCAGAGCACCGGCGCCACGTTTTCGCGGCAGCGCAGGCCGCCCTTCGTCGGAGGACGGTCCGTTTCGTTGTAGGCGTAAAACGTAAAGGTAAAATCCGGGTATTCAGGCTCAAGACGCTCCGCCAGCGCATTGGTGAACAGCAGCGTCGGGGCAGAGACCGCGCCGTATTCTTCATACAGCGCCTCGCAGCCGGGGCAATGACAGTAGTTGATATTGTCCTTCTGCCCGATATGCAGATATTTCGCGTCCCGTTCGCAGGCGTCGATCGCCGCCCGGGCGTTTTCGATTGCGATTTCAAGCACGTCCGGGTTGGAAAGGCAGACGTGGTCCGTGGTGCGGTTTCCCGCCTCGTCCAGGGCGAAATACTCCGGATGCGCGTCGAACAGCGCGTCCGGCACAAGGCGGTCGAGGGTCACGTCCCACAGCACGTAGGTCAGCGCGCCGCCGTAGTCCGGCATATCCTGCCAGAAGGAGACGTTCATCTTTGTGCGGGCGCGGTACGCCTGGTTGGTTCCGACACAGTCGTTTCGCCGCACGGAGAAGGACGGCCGCACGGTGCGGTCGATCGCCGCGTCGACGGCGACCCGCTGCGTCTGCGGCACGCGCTCGAGCGCGGGCGTGAACCAGCGCACGCCGAGATATTCCTCAAGGAACGTGTATACGCCGTAGAGCGTCCCCCGGCTGCCCCCGCCGGTGATCGAAAGCGTCGCGCCGTCGGAAGTGATGCGGAAATCCTCTTCGCCGCGCGCCTCGCCGCCTTCCGCGGCGGGATCAACGCCCAGCAGGATCGCTTTTTCTCCGTCCGCAAGTCCGTCCGCCGTCACGACCGGCAGAGACGCGCCGGAGATCTTTTCAAAATAATCCCCCAGCTCCCGCGCCGCGGTCCGCAGACAGGCGTCCGCCCCGGCGGGAATCGCGATCACGAAATCGGAAGCGCCGTCTTCGGCGAGGATCATTTCCGTATGCACCGCGGGCGGGGTATACGGCTCGCCGCCGTAATGTACGCTCATATCCACGGGCATGAGCCCGACGGACATCAGCAGGACCTGCAGAAGCGCGACCAGCGATTGAAAAAACTTCGCGACCATAAAGCATTCCTCCGCATGATATGATTCTTTGCCGTATCTGTTCACAGTGTAACATGCGCGGTCCGTTTCGTCAAGCGCAGGGTTTGCGGATGGGGAAGAAAGGAAATTCTGATTTGTCGGGCTGACGCCCGACCGGCATTCGGCATTCGGCAATCGGCAATCGTGCCTGCCCCGAACATCAATCATCGATTATCATACGCGGGGAGGGGCGTAAATGTTGTAGGGAACGACGCCTCGGCGTTCCGTATGAAAACTTTCCGGTATATCAAAATTTGCCTTTACGCACGATGAAAACTTGTCGGTATATCAAGATTTTGCCTTTACGCACACAGTTTATTATGAATCATCATATGCCCAAGACCGCGAGTTTAAATTGTATTCCTCACCCACCCGCAAGGGGTGGGGCTCGGAACANNGGGGTGGGGCTCGGAACACAAACGGAACGCCGAGGGCGTCGTTCCCTACGACTGGCGATGTGCCCACCGCCACGAAAACATCTCGCTAAATCAGAATTTGCACAAATCCGCGGCGCGGTCGCCGCCATGCATCCCGCAATGAAAGAGAAAAGAGCTGACAGATCTTTCGGTCTGCCGGCTCTTTTTTATTTTGTTATTTCTGCGGTGATCTTCCCGAGCACCGCAAGCTGTTCCGGTGTGGGCGGCCAACCGGGCCGGGCGTTCCTGACCCGGTACATCTCGATCAATTCCCGGACCGTATCGGTCTGCGCATCGGTCAGCCCCTGCACGGAGATCGTCCCCTGCTGCGGCATACCGAACAGCGTGTCCATCGAAACATTGAAAATACTGGCGAGAGAACGCATTTTTTCAAGCGAAGGGGTGGAAAGATTGTTTTCATATCTGCTTACAGCTGCCTCGGTTACGCCGAGACGCGCCGCAAGCTGTTTTAGGGTCATTTTTTTCTCTGTCCGGAATTTTTTAATCAAAGCACCAAGGTCGTAGATTTCCATTTGGATGCCTCCCGACTTTCCTGATACTTATAATATGACTCAAAAAACTTGCATTATCTGTAAGTTTCAGATATAATAATTGTTATAGCTGTAAGTTTATAAGTAAAAACTTGCGTAATAATCAATTTATTTTACTTCTATCCGCTTCTCAAAACGCAGACGAACCGAAACAGTAAACACGGGAGGGAAATCCAATGGCGGGGAACACCAATCTGAACAGCGCAAAAACGGCGCGGAAAGACGAGTTTTACACGCAGCTGACCGATATCGAAAAGGAACTGCGCTACTACCGGAAGCATTTTGCCGGAAAGACGGTGCTCTGCAACTGCGACGATCCGTTCGAGAGCAATTTCTTCAAATACTTCGTCCTGAATTTCAACCGGCTGGGGCTGAAAAAGCTGATCGCCACCTGCTACGCCGGATCGTCGATCGCGAATCAGCAGCTTTCTCTTTTCGATCTGCTCGGAGAGACCGCGGGAGAGCGAAACAAACCATATAAAGCTATCGTCACGACGGTATACGACAAGACGGGCGACGGCGGCGTGAGCATGCCGGATATCGCGGCGCTCTTCAAATCGGGGGAAAACACCCTGACGGAATTAAACGGCGACGGGGATTTCCGCTCGCCGGAATGTCTTGCGCTTCTGGACGAGGCGGATATCGTGGTTACGAACCCTCCGTTCAGCCTGTTTCGGGAATACGTTGCGATAATGATTGCGCATAAAAAAAATTTTATCATTATTGGGAATGTAAATGCCATTAAATATAAAGAAATATTTCCTTTGTTTATAAAGAATGAAATGTGGCTTGGCGCAAGTATTCATTCAGGTGACAGAGCTTTTTTTGTTCCAGATGATTATCCTTTGGAAGCCGCAGGATGCGGAATTGATGAAGAATCTGGAAGGAAATTTATACGAGTCAAAGGTGTTAGGTGGTTCACAAACCTCGACATTAAACAGCGACACGAAGAAATGATACTTGCTAAACGATATAGCCCGGAGGAAAATCCAAAATATGATACTTTTGATGCAATAGATGTAAACAAGACTTCGGATATACCTTGTGACTATGCTGGAATCATGGGCGTTCCGTTGACTTTTTTAGATAGATACAGTCCGGATCAATTTGAAATAATCGGTGAACTGAATCACGGTTGTGATAACGAATACGATTTAGCAAAACCCATAATAAACGGCGTTGAAAAGTATACCCGCATTCTCATCCGCAACAAACACCCCGAACCGCCGAAGGAGGGCTGAATATGAATATCACAGAGTTAAAAGTGACCGTTGGCGAGGTCTGCGAGGACTATTTCAACGACGCGGAGGAGGGCGTGACCGGCTACGACGGACGGCTCGATATCCGCCCGAAGTATCAGCGCGAGTTCGTCTATAAAGACGCGCAGCGCGACGAGGTGATCCGCACGGTGATGAAGGGTCTGCCCCTGAACGTGATCTACTGGTGCAAGGTGAAAAAAGAGGACGGCTCCGACGGCTTCGAGGTTCTGGACGGGCAGCAGCGCACGATCTCCCTTTGCGAATACGTGGACGGCTCGTTCTCGGTCGACGACCGGTATTTCTATAATCTCCCCGCCGATCAGAAGAAAAAGATCCTCGATTATCCGCTGTTCGTCTACGTCTGCGACGGCACGGACAGCGAAAAGCTGGACTGGTTCCGCATCATCAACATCGCCGGGGAGCAGCTGACCGATCAGGAGCTGCGCAACGCGGTCTACGCGGGCTCGTGGACCGCCGACGCGAAACGCTATTTCAGCAAATCCGGCTGCGCCGCCGGGACGCTTGCCGGGGATTATCTCAAGGGCTCGTCCATCCGGCAGGAATACCTCGAAACGGCGATCCTGTGGGCGGCGTCCGCAGAGGGGAAGACGATCGAAGCGTATATGGCGGAGCATCAGAACGATCCCTCCGCCGTGCTTCTCTGGAACTATTTCCGCTCGGTCATCGACTGGGTGCAGGCGATTTTCCCCCGCGTGCGCAAGGAGATGAAGGGCTTGCCCTGGGGACTGTTCTACAACCGGCACGGCAAAAGGACCGACCTTGACCCGAAAAAGCTGGAGCCGGAGATCGAACGGCTGATGGGCGATGAGGACGTCACAAAGAAATCCGGCATTTACGAATATCTGCTGACGGGAGAGGAAAAATGCCTGTCGATCCGCGCCTTCGACCGCCGCGACGCCCTCGCCGCCTATGAAAGACAGGGGCACAAATGCGTTTACTGCGGAGAGGTTTTTGAATTTGAGCAGATGCACGCGGACCATATCACCCCGTGGAGCAGGGGCGGCAAAACCACGCCGGAAAACTGTCAGATGCTCTGCCGCGACTGCAACCTGAAAAAAGGCGCGCAGTGACCGGCCCGGAAAACAACGAAGCATAAAAAAGGATCCCCGGCCACGGTTTTTCCGTGGTCGGGGATCCGCGTTTCTTTCTGACGTTCTGATCACCTGATTTGCCGGTCTTTTTTATATGTAAATAAGAATTTTCCGGATGAAACGAAACCGCCGTTTTTGCTTTATCTCACATTTGATCTCTCACTGAACGACCGAACTCCGCGCGGCGCTGTTCATCCAGCGGCACAAAGCAGATCCGCAGCCAATCGCCGAAAGCGAAATACGGGTATACGCCCGCGTCTGCGAAACAATAAACCGTCTGCGGTACGGAATCCGCGCCGTACCACTGCGTTTCAGGCAGGATATTATGATCGGCAAAGGCGATCATTTCCCGAAACAGAGCTTCTGCGTCCTGCGCAGGCAGATCCGGGCAGAAAAGCCGCAGCGCGCAGAGACTGAGCTCCTTATATTCGTCAAACAGCTCCGGCGTATAGCTGTGATCGTCGAAATTCAGGGTGACCTCACTGATTCTCTCCCCGCCGGCAGGCACGTATGCGGAAAGCGTCGGCAGCGCCCAGTCATTTTCATCCCGGGTGAAGTTGTATATCACGGTTTTCCCCTGACCGTGGGGCGCCCGTTCAACTTCGTTTTGCCGCCAGTCGGAAGACGGGCGCAGATACGGCTGTGACTGCGTTTGCAGACAGCACGTATTAAACGCTTCGATAAACGAATCGAGCGTCAGCGAAAAAACCGTATTCCCGTCCTCATCCGTTTCGGCTCTGATTACGGGCAGCGCCGTCTGTTCCGTCAGAGAATCCTCTGTCGCAGGCTCATTCCCCGTATTCCTGACCGGTCGCCGTATTATCACAAGAACGACCGTCGCGGTCAGCATTGCAAATAAAAGCGCGGCAATCATCCATATCGCGGCGCGTCCGTTTTTCTTTTTCATCTGACAGCTCCGGAAAGAAACCGACGCAGCGTCCGGGCCTCCCGCGGCAGCGACGCGGGGTCGTCGTCGGGCATGAATTCAAGCAGGTAGGCAGGAGTTTTGTCCGCGGCGGCGATCGTTTCAAAATACTTCGGCCAGACTTCTGCTCCGTCGGCAAGGGGCAGGCGCACGCCCGGCTCCGGCCAGTGGAACACGTGCACGGTCTCAAGATACGGCAGAATCGCCTCCAACGCTTCAAGATTATAAGAAAAATCCCGCCGCTCGTCAGGCTGCCAGTACATTCTCACGTTTGCCCTGCCGATCTCCCGCATCAGACGGACGGAAGAATGATACTCGTCGGTCAGCGTGCCGTTATGGCACTCAAAGGCGACGCGGATCTTCTTCTCCGCAGCCATATCGGCGATCTCCTGCGTTTCCGCGACGAGACGCGCCCGTTTTTCATCGGGCGTATCCCGGCTTCCCGTCTCGCCCGCCCAGACGCGGATCACCGGCGCGCCGAGGATCAGCGCGGTATCGAGCAGCGCGGCAAATTCTGCGCGATAGTTTTCCCCGTAAGCTCCCGCTCTGTAATATGAACCGTAGGACGTGACCGCAAGTCCCGCCGCCCGCGTCGCCCCGGCGACGTTTTTCGCGTGCCCGGGGTCCTTCGGCGGCACGTGCACGTCGCTTCCCCATTCGATCCCGTCCAGTCCCGCCGACGCGGTAATTTCAATAATCTCTTCGCACGACAATGCACGAAAGCTGACGGATACGAGTCCCGTTCTGTTTTTCATTCTGCATCCCTTCGTCTATTCTTTCGTAAAAATAACGGAATACCGCGGGGTCTTCCCCTGCGGGGCGGTCCGCATCAGATGCACCTGCTGCGTCGGGATCCCGACGCCCCGCAGCGGGTCGCCGCAGGCTTCAAGCTTCAGCGAGGACGGGAACGCCGCGTCCCGGCAAAGGGTGATATGCGGGCGGAACGCCTTGCGGTCGAATCCGATCCCCGCCTCGTCCAGCGCTTTGCGCAGCGCGCGGACGTATCCCTGCGCCGCGTCGTCGCTCCGGAACAGCGCGACTAAGATATTGCCGAACATCGTCAGCCGGTCGAAAACAAGCTCCGTGCGCGCGGGTTCGATCCCGCGCATGACTTCGATTACCGGCGCGGGCTCCTTCCCGTCCCCGAGAAAGGTCAGCGTCATGTGAAGGTCATCCGGCAGCGTAAACCGCCCGCGCACACCCTGCCGGCGCAGCACTCTCTGCGTCATTTCCAGCGCCTGCCGCGCGTTTTCCGGTGCGGACAGCGCAATAAACAGTCTCATTGTTTCCCCCTCCTGTTTTCGGGATCGCCGTCCCCGGGATCTTATCGCAGATATTTTTCCGCGCAGTCGAAGAACAGCGCCATGATCTTTTTCATGGACGCCCTGTCCTCGCAGCCGTGGCCGGAGTCCGGGAAAGAAACAAAGGTGTGTTCCGCGCCGCACGCCGTGAGGGCCGCATCCAGGTCGACTGCGTTCCGGTAGGGCACGATCGCGTCCCGTTCCCCGTGGCCGAAAACGGTGGGGACGGCGTTGTGATCGACGTAACGGATCGGCGAATACTTTTTCAGCGCGGCCTGTGACGACGCCGGATCTTCCCGGGGCACCGGCTGTTTCACGCCGCGGCTGATGAGGCCGGGGAAATAATCCGGTCCCGCCGCTTCGGCGACTGCGTTTTGCCCGGAATAATAGAATCCGTCTTCCAGATCGGTCGGGCCGCAGAGCTCCACGACGCAGACGGGTTTTACGGGCGAGGTCTCTCTGCGCGCATACGCGTAAAGCAGCGCGATGTGCCCGCCCGCGGAAATGCCCGTCAGCAGTGCCCGGTCGAAGCTGACGCCGTGCCGCAGCCCCTCCGCCCGGATCGCCGCAAGCGCCGCGGTGACGTCGGACAGGATCTCCTCAAACCCGACCGTATCCGAAAGAAATCTGTAATTGATCGCGGCGGCGGCAAGCCCCTTTTCTTTGCTGACCTGTTTCAGGGCGCCGGTATATTCCTCCTTGCCGCCTTCGGTCCACCCGCCCCCGTGGATGCACAGGATCAGTCCCGCGCTGCCGGAGGCGCCCGCGGGGATCACGAGGTCGTAGGTCTGCCGCTGCGTCTTTTCCCCGGTGTAATATCTGCCGAGGATCACCGTATCGCCCGAAGGGCCTGCGCTGTTTGCGTCTGCCATGCTCATCGTTCCTCCGTCGTGTCTTCAGGTCCCCGGCGGCAGGAAGAGCCGCCGTAACGCATCGTTCCGCTGGGAAATTCTTTGCGAGGTTTACGGTTACAGTGTAGCACGGGCGTTCGGTTTCGTCAAGCGCGGCCGCCGGACGAAACCGGAAGCGCGGAATTCCCGCGGCGGGAGAATTTTTCTCCCGTACGGCGTTATTGCATTGCGTCGCGGTTTCGGATATGATAAAAACGGGAGGCGACGGAAATGGAACTTGAATTCGGCAAAAACCTGAAAGAGCTGCGCAGGGCGCGGGAGCTGACGCAGGAGGCGCTGGCGGAGCGTCTGGGCGTATCGTTCCAGACGGTCAGCAAGTGGGAACGGGGCGAGACGCTGCCGGAGATCACCGCCCTGCCGGAAATTGCGGCGTTCTTCTGCGTGACGGTCGATGCTCTTCTGGGCGCCGACCGGGCGAAGCGGGAGGAAAAAATCAAGGAGTACCTTGCGCTTTACGACGGTATGACGGCGGATAATGCTCCGGAGGTATTGCGGCGGTTCCGGGCCGCGGTGCGGGAGTTCCCGGATGAAATCCCGATCCAGATCCGATATATGGAGCTTTTGCAGACGCAGCGAAACTCCCCCGACGCGCAGCGGGACGCCGAAGAGACGGCGGCGATCTACGAGCGGATCCGGAAATACTGCACCGACGATGTGATCCGCGTCCGGGCAAAGCGGCTGATGCTGCAAAACCTGAACCGGCAATACTGTACGCTCGGGTACGACGAGGCATACCGGCGGCAGGCGGAGGCGATCGTCGCGACGCTCCCGGCGCTGCGGGACGCGCGGGAAATCGCCGAGGGCGAATGGGCGACGGCGGAAAACTGGTATGAGGTCAAGGGAAAAGAGATCGAGGCGCTGACCTATCTGCTGCAGAACGCCGTGATCGGTTATTGTTATTATCAGGGCTCCTTTTCCGCACAGGACCGGATCCGGGCGATCGAGCACATGAACGGGGTCATTCGGCTGATCGATTCCGACCGCCGACCAACGAAAAACCGACTGCATCTGATCTATAATTACGGGCATCTGGGGCACCTTTACGCCGAGCTCGGCGACACGGAGAACGCTCTGCGAAATTTCCGCCGCGCCGCCGAAGCGGCGGCGCAGTTCGACCGTCTGCCCGAGGCGAAGCGGACGGCGATGTATTACGAGCAGGAGGAGGACATCCGAATGGCCGGCGCCCGGGAACGGCTGTACCGGCTGATGACGGAGCATTACCCCCTGAGCGAGGAATTCCGGACAATGCCGGAATTCCGGGAGATCGCGGAGGGGCTGGTTGACAAATTCTGATTTAACGGCGGAGCCGTTAAATCAGAATTTCTTGTGTTTGCGCAGCAAACACATATCGAATGCTCGCTTGCGAGCATATATCGAGTTGACCGCAGGTCAACATATCGAATCGCCGCA
>CACYHJ010000010.1 GCA_902774165.1 Oscillospiraceae bacterium | reverse complement strand
ACAAAATTATAGGTGGAATAATACCGGATCTCAAGAATCACGTCGGGGATCACCGCGGTGAGATCGACAAAGCCCGCAGCGTCGTAAACGTCGCTCGGATCGGATTTTGTGCGCAGCGTCGTCTCGGGCGGCTGTATGCCGCTCTCCGACGTCTGAGGGTCGCTCTCCCGGTTCGGAGCGGTAGACGGCGCAATCGCTTCGGTCGTCGCCGGTTCTGTCGCCGCCGCTGTCGTTTCTGTCTCAGCCGCGGCGGTGCCTTCGGCAGGCGCGGGCATTTTGCCGCAGGCGCCGAAAAGCAGTGCCAGCGCAAGGCTCAGACAAAGCGCGAATCGCAGGGATCTGTTCATAAAATCATGCTTCCTTTGAATAGCATCGGATTTTCGGCTCAGCACAACGGCTGCCGCCGTTCTCTTTTCTCTTATCATAGCACAGGACGCGGCGCGGGGCAAGTGTTTTTCCCTTTTTCCGACAGCCCCTGATGCTTGCGGAACCGGGCTTCAGGCAAAAAAATCGCCCTCACGGGGAGGGCGATCGTTTTTTGTTTTGCGTCAGGGATTCACAACGGGCTCGACAGCGGGCTCTGTCGCGGGAGCGGTGGTCTTGGTCAGGTCAATCCCGAGGGTGCTGAAAAGCGTTCTGAACACGTCGATGATGGTTTCCATAATGTTGCGGATCGTGTTCATGATCGAGGCAATCAGGTTCTGGGTGCTGTCTTTGACAACGCCCGCGACGTAGATCTCATACGCGCCGTCTTCCGCACCGGCGTCGGTGATGTTGGAGATTTCATAGTAACCGAACTTATCGGGCTGAACCTCAAGGCCGCCGACGGTTACGGTGATGTTGGACTGCTGCCAGCCGTCAAACACCTCAACACGGAAATAGAAATCGGAGCCGTAGTTGACGACGATCTTATCGATCTCTTCATTCGCGGCCTGATCGAGGGTCGTGCCGTAAGCGACGACACGGTAGCCTTCGCCGGCGGGAAGATAGATCGGAATGGTCTTGTAGAATTTGTACATGTTGGCCGCGTCCAGTCTGGACTCATAGCTCACGGTAACCGCCTGATTGTCGGGGGTCACTTTGTACAGGCCTCTGTCATAATTCACTCTCGTGCCGTTGGCGTTCACGACGAACTTCGCGGGATCGATCGCGGGCAGCGCCTCGCCGTCCATGCTGTACTCAAGATAGAAATAGATGGACTGACCGTCGACAAGATAGGTTCTGACGCCGGTGTCTTTGCCGCCGAACGCGCTCTCGTTCAGAGCGGTAGCCTCGCCGTTGGCATCTTTTCTGTAAAGGCCGCCCTCGGAGCCGACCGCATAGAAGTCGGGTCTGCAGACGCGGACGTGATACATCAGGCCTTCATTGGTGTCGGGAATATAAACCTCGTTTTTGATGACGCTGTCTTTGCCGGTGATGTTTTCTTTGTTCTGGATCGCGCCCTTGACCGCGTTTTCCACAATGCCGGCGTTGGAAATCGCACTGTTGACAATAAAGTCGCCCTCGTTGTGGACAAGACCGTTGGCGGAAATCAGCATCGTGCCGTTGACAATCAGCTGCGCATCGGCGGGGATCCTGAGCGTCGCATCTGCGTCGACGATCAGATTCGTATTCGTTCTGATTTCGTATGAGTCGGCGATCGAAACGGTGCGTCCCGCTAAGATCCGGACGGTTTCCTTCCCGTCACTGGTGCCGGTAAGCGCTTCGCCGTCCGCAGGGGTATAGGTGTCTGCAGCAAACGCAAACGGAACGCAGGACAGCACAAGGATCATCGCGAGAACTGTCGAAATGATTTTCTTCATAAAAAATCCTCCTTGACGGATGAAATCCGCCGAAATTAATGGTTGCTGTTTAATTATAAAATGAAATCAAGGTCTTTGTCAATAGTTTTTTCTGTGAACAAAACCACAGAAGCCGATTTTTGACAGATTCGTTCATAATCAGACAGCGTTTTTGCCAAAGTCCGCATATTTTTAACGGGCAGACCTTCAGTCTGCCTTATTTTACCACATGAATCAAAAAAAGAAAACAGATTTCTATTACTAATAAATGAAAAAATCTTTACGAGGCGAAAATTTATGACACAAATCGGCGCGCAGCCTGCGGACGGCTTCCCCGGCGCAGGGGAAACGGCGCCGGCTCCGGATGCCGGCGCAGCGGATGCTTTCCGCAAAAAACACGGTCTTCGCCCGGTGAGAGCGGAAACCGTGTCTTCAGATTCTCAGAGAATCATGCTTTGATTATAAACCGATGTTCAGATCGCCGAGGTTCAAATCGCCGAGATCGATTTCCGGCACTTCAATACCCATCGTCGCCAGGAGATCCAGAAGTCTGGCAATAAACCCCTTGATGGCCGCTACAAATTTGTTGAGCAGATCGTCCATGAATTTCACCTCCGTCAATGAAATATTTCAATCATATTATATCATCTGTATTTCTGCGGCTTCAACCGGTTTTTCCGTCAAAAATTGGAATAAATATGAACAATGATTTAATTTTTGCACTTATTTTGAAGCCTCGTCTTCGTTCAGCTTCTCGCCGCTTTGATGTTTTCGACAAATCTCTTCGCCGTGGCGGTGATCGCGGCGTAATCGCCGGTTTTCGCGCCGCCGGTCAGCGCGCCGCCCGCGCCGACCGCGACCGCGCCGGCTTTGATCCATTCGCCCACATTGTCGGCGGTGACGCCGCCGGTGGGCATCATCTTCGCGTAAGGGATCGGGCCCTTGATGGCCTTTATGATCCTCGGGCCGAACAGCTCCGCGGGGAAAATCTTAAGGATGTCCGCCCCGGCTTCCATCGCCCGGACTGCCTCTGTGACGCTGAGCACGCCTGGCATGACCGCCATGCGGTACCGGTTGGCGGTTTTTACGATCTCAGGGTCAAAATGCGGGCTGACGATATAATTCGCGCCGGCAAGCATGGCGATGCGCGCGGTTTCGGCGTCCATGACCGTGCCCGCGCCGAGGATGATCTGCTCCGGCGTGTATCGTTTCGCAAGATCCTCGATCACCTTATCCGCGTGGGGGACGGTGAAGGTCAGCTCGATGGCCGCGACGCCGCCCTCGATGCAGGCGTCGGTAATCCGCACGGCCTCCTCGGTGGAGGACGCCCTGACCACCGCGACGATGCCTGCGTCCTGAATTCTTTGAAGGATTTGTTCTTTATCCATGATGATACGTCCTTTCTGTGAAATTCTGATTTACCGATCCACTCTCGCTCCGGCGCCGGCGACGAGTTTTTCAACCTCCCTGAGGCTCGCCGCGGAGGTATCGCCCGGCGTGGTCATTGCAAGCGCGCCGTGAGCCACGCCGTAATCGACCGCCTTCTGAGGATCGTCCCAGGTCATCAGCCCGTAGATCAGCCCGGAGGCGAAGGAGTCGCCGCCGCCGACGCGGTCGTAAATCTCCAGACCGGGCATGGAAAGCCCATGATATACTTTTCCGTCGGCGAAAACCAGAGCGCTCCAGTCGTTGACCGTGGCGGTCCTGACGGCGCGCAGGGTGGTGGCGATCACCTTGAAATTGGGGTAAGCCTTCGTGACCTCGACGAGCATCTTTTCATAGCCGTCGGCGTTCAGGTTTTTCAGCTGCGCATCGTTGCCCTCCACCTCAAAGCCGAGGCAGGCGGTAAAATCCTCTTCATTGCCGATCATCACGTCAACATACGGCGCGATCGCCCGGTTGACCTGCCGCGCCTTTTCCTGCCCGCCGACGCCTTTCCAGAGAGACGGACGGTAATTGAGATCGTAAGACACCGCCGTGCCGTATTTTTTCGCGGCCCGGACCGCCTCAACCGCCACCTGAGCGCTGGACTCGGAAAGCGCGGCGAAAATGCCGCCGGTATGCAGCCATCGGACGCCCAGGGCGCCGAAGATATACTCCCAGTCCACGTCGCCTGGCTTCAGCTGAGAGATCGCGGTGTTGCCCCGGTCGGAAACGCCCACCGCGCCCCGGACGCCGAAGCCGCGCTCGGTAAAATTCAGGCCGTTGCGCACACTTCTGCCGATGCCGTCGTAGGGGACCCAGCGGATGAAATCCGTCGCCACCCCGCCCTGCAGGATAAAATCCTCGGCGAGCCTGCCGATCTCGTTATCCGCAAAGGCGGTCACCACGGCGGTCTTCATGCCGAAGGCGCGGCGCAGGCCGCGGGCGACGTTGTATTCGCCGCCCCCCTCCCACACGCGGAAGGACCGGGCGTTTTTGATGCGTCCGTCGCCGGGATCGAGACGCAGCATGACCTCGCCCAGGGCGATCATGTCAAACGCGCAGTCTTTTCTGTCTTTTAACTCTATCAGCATATCAAACATCCTTCCCGGTATTCCATTCTATAATTTAACATAATTGCCCGCAATTATCAAGCCGTCGGCCGATTTATTATCAAATAATATAATAATGTTAATTTTTATTTTGTCTATTGTTTTTTTTGATAAAAAGCGGTATGATATATATTATCAGTATTATAATCCGTATCTATGACTGTCCAGATGCGGAAATTCACGGAGGCTGAAATCATGAAAAATACCGCAAGAAAAATCCTCTCCGTATTCCTGTCCGTGCTGCTTCTTGCAGGCTGCCTGAGCGTTGACGCCGCGTTCGCCGCATCAACGCCCACATACGTCGTCAAGAGCACCGACGGATACTCCGGCGAGGTCGTCTGCGTCACGCTGTCCGCGGTCAATATCGCGGGGCTGCAAAGCGGCATCGTCATTATGGAATACGACAAGAGTGCGCTGACCTATAAAGGCGGCTATGCCATCACGACCGCCGCGTCCGGTCTGCAGAGCAAGCTGACCAAAATCTACAACCTGCTCGGCGCAACGGCGAATTATCCGGCCGCGACGGCCGGCAAGGGATATATCACCTATTCCTTCTACGCCACCGACGCCGCGCTGGCGACAAGCGACATCACACGCTCCGGATCCAAAGAACTGATTCTCGCGACGCTGTTCTTCACCGTCAAGGCGACCTCCGGCACCGCGACCGTCGGTATCGCAAAGGCCACCGCCGAGGTTGCCGAGAAAACGACCGACGTGACAAAAACGTCCGCCGCCGGCACCATCACGATCCTCCCGAAGCCGACGGAGGGATATAATAACGACGCAAAACAGAATGACGCGGGCCAGTATACGAACGCCGCGATTTCGACAGATCTCAGCGGCAGAACCGACGTCGCCTTCAAACAGGCCAACACCGCGGGCATTTCCAAGAACGCGTTTCCGGGCGGCTCCGCGCTGAAAAACATCACCTTCACCGTACCGGTGATCGACAGCTCGTCAAAGAAAGATCCGGCAAACCCGATAGAATACCCCCAGGACGCGTTTACCGGTCTGTCGAAGCTTGAGCGCGTGACCATCAACGTGCAGAACGCGTATCTGTCGTCCTCCCGGTTCTTCACCGACGACGGCGTGATCTACATCCGCGACCTGGACGCAAACGGTGAAATGACAGATACCTGCAAGGTATATCTGATCCCCGCCGCGCACAGCAAAACCATCGCAGTGAACGCCAACGTCACCGGTATTTTCAACGAATCCAAAGCGGTTCCCGGCGGCGACCGGACAAAATACACCTTCACCGGTCATAAAGAGATCGAAGGTCCCAGCAAGGTAACCACCGCGCCCACCTGTGAAAAAGCGGGCGTTCGCACCTATTACTGCGCGTTCTGCAGCAAGGTCATCCGTACCGCAGCGGTAAAGGCGACCGGTCACAGCTGGGGCGCGTGGGAAGTCACGACAGCGCCCTTGTGCGAGAAGGACGGCGTGGAGACCCGCGTGTGCAAAAACGACAAGACCCACACCGAGACCCGGTCCGTCGAGCCCACCGGTCACGACTGGGGAGAGTGGACCGTCACCACTGCGCCCACCTGCGAAGGGAAGGGCGTCGAAACCCGCGTCTGCAAGCACGATAAATCCCATACCGAGACCCGCGACGTCGAGCCCATCGGCCATGACTGGGGAGAGTGGAAGGTAACCGCCGCGCCCACCTGTGAAGAAAAGGGCACGGAAACCCGCGTCTGCAAGCACGACAAAACACATACCGAGACCCGCGACGTCGACCCCATCGGCCACAGCTGGGGCGAATGGACCGTCACCACCGCGCCCACCTGCGAAAAGGAAGGCGAGGAGACCCGGGTCTGCGCAAACGACGCAAGCCACACCGAGACCCGCGCCGTCGCGGCCACCGGCCACGACTGGAACGAGTGGAAGACCGTCAAAGCGCCCGACTGCACTACCCCGGGCAGCGAGAAACGCGTCTGCAAGACCGACAAGACCCATACCGAGACCCGTGAGGTTGCCGCCCTCGGCCACAGCTGGCAGAATGAAACGCTGATCAAATCCGCGACCTGCCGTGAGGACGGACTGAAAAGCCATGACTGCGCCGTCTGCGGCGTCACAGAGGAATTCGCGTATACCGACGCGAACGCCCATATCTGGGAGCAGAACGGCACCAACTTCTGGGGCACCCCGATCTGGAAATGCTCCGTCTGCGGAGAGCAGAAGACCCAGCGGAACCGTCCCGACTCCTCCTATGTCGAAATAGCGACCGAGCCGCCGGCGACCGAGCCGCCCACCACGGAAGCCCCCACGACGGAGGCGCCGACCACCGAGGCTCCCCCCACCACGGAAGCCCCCACGACGGAGGCGCCCACCACGGAAGCACCCACGACGGAGGCACCCACCACGGAAGCCCCCACAACAGAGGCGCCCACCACGGAAGCCCCCACGACGGAGGCACCCACCACGGAGGCTCCCACAACGGAAGCGCCCACCACGGAAGCGCCCACCACGGAGCCTCCCACCACGGAAGCGCCCACCTCTGAAGAGCCCACCGTTCCGTCGGTGCCCGACAGCACCGATCCGACCGTTCCCTCGGTGCCGCCGACAGAGCCGGACGAAAGCCTTCGGTTTACCAATCCCGATTACCTGATCGTCGTCAACGACGAAAACGAAAACTTTGTCATCGGCGTCGAACAGAAAACAAAGGCCGGCGATTTCGCAGCCACGATCACCGGCGTATCGACCTATACGCTCACCGACAATGAGGGCAACGCCCTCGACGGCGACAAAAACGTCATGACCGGCGCGGTCATCACGGCCGTCGGGAAGACCTACACCGTGATCGTCGCCAGAGATACCACCAGCGACGGCAGAGCGAATTCCAGCGACGCCCGCGCGACCCTGCGCGTCGCGGCGCGGATGGATCAGTTCACCCCCGCCCAGACGCTGGCAGCCGATACCGACGGCGACGGCAAGATCAAAGCGAACGACGCCAGAACGATCCTGCGGATTGCGGCAGGCCTCGGCGCATAAGAGACTAAGCGAAACAAAAAAAATCCGCGCGGACGCACCGAAGCGTCCGCGCGGATTTTTTATCGGTCTGAGAGCAGCACGCGCTCACTTGTTCCTGCGGCGGCGCAGAATCACCGCGCGGCTCCAGGTCACGGGGTTCATCAGCACCAGCATCGGGATTACCTCAAGCCGGCCGGCCAGCATATCAAAACAGAACACCAGCTTTGACAGATTGGAAAACGCCGCGTAATTCCCGGCGGGGCCGACGATATCGAACCCGGGGCCGATATTGTTAATGGTGGCGGAGACGGCGGAAAAATTCGTCGTCATGCCGAAATCGTCGATCGACACGATCAGAAGCGAGAAAACAAACACGAAAATGAAGCTGATGAGATAGGTATTGATGGACCGCATGGTGTCGTGCTCCACCACCTTGCCGTCCAGCCGAACCTTGCGCACGATACGGGGATGCACGACCCGCGCCAGCTCCCCCACCGCCGACTTGAGCATGATGACGACGCGGGAGACCTTGAGACCGCCGCCTGTGCTGCCCGCGCAGGCGCCCAGGAACATCAGCCCCAGCAGGATCATCTTGGAAAACTGCGGGTATACGTTGTAATCATAGGTGGAAAATCCCGTCGTGGTGATAATGGACCCGACGTGGAACGCCGCCGAACGGAAGGCCTGCTCCGCCGTGTCGAAAATGTGCAGCGTGTTGATGAAGATCGCGCCGATGGAAAGAAGGATCGCGCCGAGATACCAGCGGACCTCCTCGATTTTCGCCGCCTGACGGAACTTGCGCATGAAAAGGAAACAATAAAGATTGAAATTCACGCCGAACAGGATCATAAACACGGTGACCACATACTGACAGAAGGGCGAATAGGACGCAAGGCCCGAATTCTTCACCGCGAACCCGCCGGTACCCGCCGTGCCGAAGGCCACCGCAAGCGCGTCGAACAACGGCATCCTGCCGAGCAGCAGGATCACGACCTCTATCGCCGTCATGGCAGAATAGATCATATAGAGCGTGACCGCGTTCTGCCGCAGCTTCGGCACCGCCTTGCCGACCTGCGGGCCGGGGGATTCCGCTTTCATCAGGAACATCCCGGCGCCGCCGTTGCCGGGCAGCAGCATCAGAAGAAAGACCAGCACGCCCATGCCGCCGATCCAGTGGGTGAAGCTGCGCCAGAACAGCGACGCGTGCGACAGCGCCTCCACATCGCGCAGGATCGATGAACCGGTAGTGGTGAAGCCGGAAACCGTCTCAAAAAAGGCGTTGACAAAATCCGGAATGTCGCCGCTGATGACAAACGGCGAGCAGCCGAACAGACTGATCACGATCCAGCTCAGCGCCACGGCGACAAAGCCCTCGCGGGAATAGAAGTCGCTCTTTTTTTTGCGACGGAAGCACAGCGCCGCACCGACAAGAAAGGCGACGGCCGCCACGGCGAGAAAGGACCACGTCTCTTTTTCACCGTAAACCAGCCCCACAACGACGGGCAGGAGCATCAGAACGCCCTCTACCCGCAGGACCGCGCCGATAATGTAAAAAATGCTTGAAAAATTCATATTGATTCGTCAGGCGAGAATGTCTCTCACGTCGTTCAGATGCTTATGGCTTGTGACCACGATCACGCTGTCGCCCGCCTGCAGCGTATCGCCGCCGCCGGGCAGAATGGTTTTTTTGCCGCGGCTGATGCCGCAGATCAACAGGTTATCCTTCAATCTCATCTCGCTGAGGGGAACGCCGATCACCGGCGCGTCCTCCCGGATCTTGAATTCCAGCGCCTCCACCTTATTTTCAATCAGTTTATACAGGTTTTCGACGTTGCTGCCGACGGCGTTCTGCTTTGCGCGGACAAACTGCAGGATATACTCCGCGGTGATGTTGCGGGGATAGACCACACTGTCAAGATCGAGCTTCGCGATCACACTGTCGAAAGCGATGCGGTTGACCTTGGTGATGATTTTCGCGTCGGAGATCTCCTTGACGAACAGCGAAAGCAGGATATTCTCCTCGTCGATGCCGGTGATGGCCACGAACGCCCCGGCGTCCGTGACGCCCTCCTCCAGAAGGACCGTCTTGTCGGTGGCGTCGCCGTTGATCACGATCGCCTCGGGGAAACGGTCGTCCAGCTCCCCGCATCGAACCGGGTCGCTCTCGATGATCTTGACGGAAATGCCGTGGTTGATCAGCTGCTCGGCAAGATAATAGGTCATGGTGCCGCCGCCGACGATCATGGCGTCTGAGACCCGATGGGTGTCGATGCCGATATTCTTGAAAAACCGCTGGGCGACCTTCGGCGCGATGACGATGGACGCTTTGTCCCCCGCCCGCAGCTCAAAGTTGCCGGAGGGGATCACGAATTCGCCGCCCCGCTCCACGCTGCAGAACAGAAGCTGCTTTTCAATGCGCGTGCGCACATAGGTCAGGTTTTTGCCGTCCAGAACCGAGCCCTTCGGAATCCGGAAGGTCAGCTGCTCCAGACGGCCCTTGGCAAAGGTGTTGATCTCGATGGCGGAAGGGAACCGCAGCAGCCGCGCGATCTCGGCGGCGGCGGCAAGCTCGGGATTGATGATCATCGAAAGCCCGATGCGGTCCTTGATAAATGCGTTCTCCTTGATGAACATGGGATTGCGCACGCGGGCAATCGTGGAGCAGCGGGGATTTTTGCCGGCAAACAGACAGGCCAGCAGATTGTCCTCATCGGAGCCGGTAACGGCGATAAATACATCCGCGTCCTCAATGCCGGCCTCGGAAAGGTCGTTGTTGTCAAGGCCGCTGCCGGGGAAACCCAGCACGTCGCTGTGGGCGCAGATCGGGTCCAGATGCGCCTGCACCGGATCGATCACGGTAACGTCATGCCCCTCGGCGCACAGGTTTTCGGCAAGCGTCGCGCCGGTCTTTCCGGCGCCGACAATGATAATATTCATTCGTTCTCCTTCATCCAGGCGATGGTGTCCGCAAGGGATTCCCGCGCGCTCATGGGCGCGTATCCCAGCTCGCGGGTCGCCTTTTCATGAGAAAAATTGCAGTTGTCTTTGAGTTTTTTGACGGTGTAGCGGGTAAACAGCGGCATGGCGCCGGAGAGATTGTAATACAGCTCCATGATCGGCGCGGCAACGCGCATCAGGCCGTCGGTCAGGGTGAATTTCGGCGCGCCGAAGCCCATGATGTCGTTGACGGCGCGCACAAACCCGTCCACGGTGAGCAGCTCGCCGGAGAGGATATAGCACTCGCCGTTTCTCCCTTTTTCCGCCGCGGCGACGGTGCCCTTCGCCACGTCGCGCACGTCGACGAAATTATAGGCGCCGAAGCTCATGGTGACGGGGAATTTGCCGGACATGAACATTTTCAGGCCAGCGCCAAAGCTCGATCCCTTGAAATCATAGGGACCGGTGCAGGCGGAGGGATGCAGCACCACTACCTCAACGTCGCCGTGATTGTCCAGCAGATGCTGCGTCGCGGCAGCTTTGCTCTTGGCGTAGGTGCCGATCAGCTCGTCGGGGTCGAACCGGGTCTGCTCGACCATGACCTCCCCCGCCGGGAGAGGCTTCATCGCGTCGACGGAGGACATATAGACAAGACGGCGCACGCCGCAGGCCTTGCATGCCCGCAGCACGTTTTTCGTGCCTTCGAAGTTCACGAGCCAGGTCCGGTCCTCGTGCCCCTTGTTGATCTCCACCGCGCCGGCGACATGGAACACCACGTCCATGCCCGCGAACGCGGTCTCCAGCGCTGCGGGATCCGTCACGTCGCCGAAGGCGGTCCTGCAGTCAAGGCAGTCAAACAGGCTGTTCTTTTTGCGCAGAAGGATCGTCACATCCCAATCCTGCGCCAGAAGTTCCATCAATACCGCATAGCCGACGTGTCCCGTCGCCCCGGTGAGCAGACATTTTTTCCTCGTCGCCATAAGAATATCCTCCCGCAATGGTTCCGGCGGCGTCCGCGCCGGAAGCAGTTTATTCGGATATAATATAACAGAAAAAAAAGAAATAATCAATAATATTTAAAAGAAATCGGGCCGGTTCGCGCATTTTTCACGCAAACCAGCCCGATACCTCCGCGATCTCCCGCCGGTAGCCCGCGTCGTCGTTGGGGGTTTCGAGGATAAAGGGAAGCCCCTGCAGCGCGGGATGCAGCGCAATGCGGCGCAGAGCGTCCATGCCGATGCGGCCCAGACCGAGCTTTTCGTGCCGGTCCTTGCGGGATCCGCGGTCGTTTTTGCTGTCGTTGAGATGCACGGCGCGCAGCCGGTCCAGACCGATCACCCGGTCGAACCGCGTCAGCACGCCGTCAAGGTCGCCGACGATATCATATCCCGCATCCCAGACGTGGCAGGTGTCGAAGCAGACGCCCAGACGCTCCCGGCGGTCCGTACGGTCGATGATCTCCCGCAGCTCCTCGAAGGCGCCGCCCACCTCCGAGCCCTTGCCCGCCATGGTCTCAAGCAGCACCGTCGGCGCCGCGTCCGTCAGCGCGCCGTTCAGCGCGGCGGCGATCCTGCGGATCCCCGCCCCGATCCCCTGCCCCACGTGGGAGCCGGGGTGGAAATTATAGAAGCTGCCGGGGAAATACGCCATGCGCGCAAGGTCCTTCGCCAGCATGTCCGCCCCGTTCGAGCGCGTGACGGGATCCGCCGCGCAGAGGTTCATCGTGTAGCTGCCGTGCGCCACCAACGGCCCGAAGCCTTCCGCCGCCGCAAGCGCTGCCAGCGCCGCCGCGTCCGCGGGGTCGATCTCCTTCGATTTCCCGCCCCGGGGATTGCGGGTAAAAAAAGCAAAGGTGTTCCCGCCGAAGGAACATATGGTTTTCCCCATCGCCTCATACCCCTTGGCGACGGAGAGATGACAGCCGAGATAGATCATAGTTTCACCGTGGTTTTACGTTCTTGTTGATTTCAGTTTGAGTCCCCTATGAATTTACACTGCTCTCAAACTGTATCATACGCGAGAGGCGAGCGTTGCGGATTTGAGTCCCCTATGAATTTACACTGCTCTCAAACCTGCGCGGATTTATTCCAGTCGAACATATCGTTTGAGTCCCCTATGAATTTACACTGCTCTCAAACCGTATGAAGTATTGACGGCGGCGCGAATGAGTTTGAGTCCCCTATGAATTTACACTGCTCTCAAACAGAAAAAGTAATAAGACCGGTATCAGAAGTGTTTGAGTCCCCTATGAATTTACACTGCTCTCAAACCATGTAACGATTCTTCTTTGAGATGTTTGAGTTTGAGTCCCCTATGAATTTACACTGCTCTCAAACCCGTAAGACGGGTTCGCTTTTTGTTGTTGGTTTGAGTCCCCTATGAATTTACACTGCTCTCAAACTCAGATACGCGGCAGACAAAGCCCTCGCGCGTTTGAGTCCCCTATGAATTTACACTGCTCTCAAACACGAACAGGCTCACAGCGGGCGGCAAATCAGTTTGAGTCCCCTATGAATTTACACTGCTCTCAAACAATTCTATCGGCTTCTTTTTCAAGCTTGTGTTTGAGTCCCCTATGAATTTACACTGCTCTCAAACAAAAATAACAATAATCACGATCCCCGACACGTTTGAGTCCCCTATGAATTTACACTGCTCTCAAACATCGAGAACGATGAGGCTTCTTTCCGGCTCGTTTGAGTCCCCTATGAATTTACACTGCTCTCAAACCTCAAATTTCAAAAATCCGGGGAACCGAATCCCCGAAAAAAAGCGGTCTGCGAACCGCCGGAACGGGAGCAATTTCACAGGGAAGCAGCGCGCGGGACCGGACGGCGCCGGAATCCCGGCGCCTCAGCCGATCTCACACAGATCGCGGTCGACGATATACCGCGCCTCGTGTTTCAGCCGCGGCAGATCGACGCTCTCGATCATAAACATATTATACCCGTGGGAGAGCACAGTGTCAAGCAGCAGTTCCGCCTGCGCGTCGTCAATGACGGCGCGCAGGTTCAGGGTGATGAACAGCTTGGGTCGTTCATACCGGGCGACAAGCTCATAACAGCTCCAGCAGGTTTCCGCTGCGTTTTTCCCAAAGGCCGGAGGGCGAGAGATCGAGGATCCGTACGTCGGAGTAATTCTTTATCCAGTTGGAAACAGAAGAACTGAAATTCACCGTCGCTGCCGCTTTTCCCTTGCCGCCGATTGCGGTCAGATCACATCCGCCCGCGATTCGCCCGAACACCTGATGGAGATTCAACACCGCAAGGCACTGCGCTTTGATCTCAAGCGAAACAAACTTTTCCCGCCCGTCCTTCAGCGTCTGCAACGGAGAATTCACCCGTTTCGCAAAGACGGAAGACTCCAGCTTTTCAATATAAAGGTCGTATAACGCGATATTCTCCGCGGAGGAAACCCTGTCGTATTCTTCCTTGTAGACGAAATTCTCGTTCTTTTTCGTCTTTTCAACGAACATTTCGATTTTTTTCAGATACCGGATCCATTTCGGATCCGCAATAAACGGCGTAAACGGCTGGGCAACCAAACTTTTACCACCGCTTCCGCTCCCCGCGATGCACACCCGGAAGCCGTCCAGCGACAGCATGGTATTGACCTTCCACGGACGCAGCCCCATGGGCAGAGAGACCGCATCCACCGGCTTGCCGGTGATCTTCTCAACGCGCTCCTTCAGATATTCCAGCGCATACGTTTCATCGGCAAGCACCTTGCCGGAGAACATCACCTCCACGGAAGTGATCAGGATCTCGGTTTTTTTGCCCTTTGTATATTTCACGGGGATGAAGAACGCGACGCCGGGCTTGTTATAGCCGCCGTAGAGTTCCGTCGGCATACCCATTTTGCGCTCCTTCAGCCCCGGCGCTGCGGAGACGGGCATCTGGTCGAAGAAGCCGCCTTTTTTGATATAGGCAAATTTCGTGAAATTGATGGTGCGGTGGTCCACCGCCGTTTTTTTGACCTTCGCGAGCATGGCGCCGCCGTCCCAGACCGTTTCGCCGCCGCAGACCACCGGCTGGGAGAACAGTTTTTTCGCCTTGACGTTGTATTTTGACGCGGGATCGAACCAACGTTTTGTAAAGCGCATATGATACACGTTGCCTGCGACGACGTTCAGATAGGCGTCCACCGCGTGGTGCAAATCGTTATACAGACGGGATTTCCAGATTTCGAACTCATTGCGGAATTCTGAGACCAGCCCCGCCTTGCAGTAGACGATCTCCGCCTCCGGATACTGCTGCTGCAGGATCTCGGCGATCGCCTTCGCGGCCTGAGAGGTCTCGGTAAGCTGACGGTTGATGAAGCCCAGCTTTTCCTCCGCGGTGAAGGGCGTCGTGCGGGTCAGCCGGCGGAATTTTTCCTCTGTCATCAGTCCGTTCTTTTTCAGCAAAAGCCACAGAGACATCCGGGCGCTCTGAATTTCCGGATTCACGGGATAATCGTCGCTTTTCTGCCCGTTGGCAACGGAGTCCACCAGAATCTCGTTGTTGAGAATGCTGTCGTCCTTCACCATGGACTGGGGATAAATATGCTCGATGTTATAAGCGCCGCTGCCGAGCTTTTCGATCTCAACGGAGTTGCCCGTATAAAGGCATTTGCCCAGCTGCATGAAATACAGAAACAGCTTGTCCCCCTGCAGACGGTTGTCCGCCTCGGCGCCCATCGCCTCGAGCTGTTCCCGGAGAAGACGCACATCCTCGTCGCGACACTTCGCGTAAAGGGCAAGAATCTGATCCTTTCGGGAAACCGTGCGTTTCCCCTTCTGGTCGGGCAGCGCGCCGCGCGCAGTCTCGACAAAGATTTTCTGCGGCGCACCGAAGGCCTTTTCCACGTCCTTCGCGACGGCAAGCGTGCGGTAAATCGTACGGCGGACCGCGCTGGAGATTCGCATTTCATCCAGACGGTCCTCAAGGGAAACGCTGTGCTCGGCGTAATACTCCCGCTGCCGCTTCTCAAGCTCCTCTTTAAAGGTAAACCGGTCGCTGAACAGCAGCTCGTTCAGGTTCATCTGCGTGTCCCACAGGGCGGCAAGGATCGTCACCACCTCGCCGGTGGTTCCGTCGACGCCGGTCATCTCATTCAGGAAGCAGCGGGACAGCCTGCCGAAGTCTTTGATTTTGACCGAACAGATATATTTTCTATCCTCGTCGCTGAGGGCGGGAATGTTTGCCGCCAGCCATTTCGCAAGCCGGGATTTATCCTCCGCGTAGGCGGCGCGCTCAATTATGCGCTCAACGTCCGCTTCGGTCAGCACGCCGGATTCCATCAGCCGGCGGAATGCGATCTGCGGCGCGAGATCCGATTTGACCGTCACGTCAATGCCGCTGACGGCGCTCTCCTGCCCCCTGTCGATCACACCGACGGAGATCAGAAAGTCCGTGATGCGCTTCGGGGTGACCTTCTTTTTCTGAAGGAACACCTCGTTATAAATGCGCTGTTTCAGGCTGACGGAAATGCGTTCGCCGTTGATTCTGAGATTGTTGATCTCGTTGAGCACCATGAATCTGTGATACATCAAAGAATCCTTCGGCAGCACCGGCTCCCCGGGCAGATACGTGCACTGGTTCGTCATGCGGCGAATGAATTCCTCTTCGCTGGCGTCGGCGTCGATCAGGCGGTCGAAATTCCACGGGCGGATCTTCCCCGGTGCGCGGCGCACAGCCCACGGGCGGCGATTCTCCTTTGTGCCGGGCGCATAATACGGATTCAGAGGACCGACAAAATAGGGTACACGGAAGGTAAACACCGAACGAAGTTTTTCACTTGCAGTGATCCCGTCGACGTCCTTCTCCTTCAGGAACGGAAGATACTCTGCGGCGTTTTTCAGAATTACATCCAGCTCGTAAAGGTAAAGCTGGCAAGGGATCACGCGGTTATCCGGAACCTTTTGCTTCGGCAGGAAGTCCCGCAGCTCCAGACGGGCAATCATATCGTCATAATCCGCCTGTTCCTTGGCGTCCGGCGCAATTCCTTTCACAATGCCGAGAATAAATTTTGAAAAATCCTCAACGTTCGCGAGCTTGTTCTCCGCCGCGTTCGGCTCGTCCGTATGCCGCGCATAGGCGGGATAATTCTTTTTGCCGACCTCACGAAAAATCTCATCGTACTTTTCCGGCGCATGGGCACGGATCAGCTCTTTCAGAAACCGCAGATCCTTCTTGTGCTGTTCGTAGATTTTCACTTTCGATTCGGAAATCGTCGCCGCGTCGCCCAAAAGGTCATTGAGCACCGCCCAGTCAAAAATCGCCCGCAGCGCGGCAACCAGCGCGTAATTCTCCCCGAGAATTCCCTCAAGGGTGGTGAACTTTTCCTCTTCCATATCCAGAGAGAAGGATTTGATCTCGGCGTCCTCATATTCCTCGGTGCAGAACAGATCGTTCAGCGCGACCTTACCGCCTGCCAGCAGCCGGACCAGCCCGGCGCGGCTGAAGGGGAAGCCCTCTTCGCCGAGTTTCGGCGCCTTGCCGTCTTCAAACAGCAGCGCTGACAGCTCCGCGAGCTTTCGCGTGACCCCCTTTTTCGCTTTCAGGATCGCACCGACCGCGTTCGCGTCGCCGCGATTCCACGGTTCGGAGTAACCGTTATCGTCAAACCATGCGAAGAACGCGTCGTACGCCGCGGTCAGATCTTTGATCTGGGCGATATTATCCACGCTGATGTTGATCAGAAAATGCCCTCTGTGGGCAACGAGCCAGGCGCAGGCGAGATAGACCAGCCGCACGTCGTGAGGCGCGGCGTCGTTCATCAGCTCCGCGATCAGGTGGTGAATCGTCGGGTACTGCGCGTGATATTCTTTGTCGGTATAGCCGTCGTCGGCAAACAGCGTAAACGCGTCGAACGCGTCGTCCCGGATTTTCCAGCTTTCCTGCAGGCGGATAAAGAAGCGCGGATCCTTTTTCGCGATTTCCCGGGCGAACAATTCCTGTACCCAGAGGACGCGCTGCTGCCGGCGATCAAGCCGCCGGCGGGCGGTGCGAAAGGCGCGCCGGTCGACGCCGGGGGCTGCTTCATCGAACAGGGTCACACCCCAGGCACTTTTTCCGTGATGCTTCAGCACATCATAAGTCGGTGAAACCGCCGCATAGCCGACCGAATCCGTGCCGGCGTCAATACCGAGATAGTAAGGGATCTTCTTTTTTTCATTATTCATATTGACAATCTCCTTTTTCGGTGATATAATCAGCTTGTAAATTTGATTCCCCTATCAATTTACACTGCGAAGTTCAAATAAAAGTTTACTCAAATCGCCGGTTTCCGGCTGTACGAAGTTCGTACATAAAAAGATCTCTTCAGTGAGGTCTTTTTTCTTTTTGTCAACCGAAACTGAAATCGCAGCGTTCTTTTTTCGGGGATTTATTTTATTCTATCAGATTCCCGGTCCAAAAATCCGGACGCAGACCGTTCTTTTCCGAAAAAAGCGCAAAGACACGGTGCGGTTTTCTACCGCAGCGGCGATAAGTCTTTGCGCTCGATTCACCTCAGCTCTTCGGGAGCCGTCCCGTTATCCGACGGCGATCTCCCCGCGCAGGGTCCCGCCCTGCTTCGCATACGGGCTGTACGCGGTGATTTTTACCTGATATTCTCCTGCGTCCAATTTGCCGATATTGACGCTCACGCCGGTGAGGCCCGCGCGGACGTAATCCGAGATCACGGTATCGCTCCACACGGTTTTCAGCCCGGCGCTGACGGCGATCTTATAATTCTCCGCCTCATAATATCCCACGGCGTCGGGGAAGAAGAGCACGGTCTCGCCGTTTTCGTTCACCCGCGCGGTGATCTCCGCGTTCTCCGGGAACTCAGGCGCGGTGTCCTGCGCCTTCTGACGGCTCCAGGTGTAGGCGCGCTTCTTCTTGTCGGTCGGGTCGGCGAGATAATACTCCGAATTCTCAAAAAACGCATGGTTCACCACGTCGTAAAGCTGCAGGCGCACGTTGCCCCGGGCGTCCGCCTCGACGATCCAGAAGCCGCCGGACTCGCCGGGTGCGTCCTTGTCGCCGTCGATATAGTTCAGATTGCCCATATACGCCGACAGCGAGCCGGTGCCCACCGCAGTGAACGTCCCCTGCCAGACGGAGCGGGGATCGCTTGACGCGTAGTGGGAATGGCCGGAGAAGTCCACGACCTGAGGATAGTCCTTCAGCACCTGCTTTACGTCGAAATCGCTCCAGTTGACGCTGCCGTACACCGTCGCGAAGGGATGCGGATGCTGATACACAAAAACCGGCAGGTCGGGCGCGTCCTTCACCGCCGCGTCCAACTGCTCGCGCAGCCACCGGGTCTTCTCTGTAAATTTTCTGCCGTCTTCGTTATAGGAAACGCCGATAAAATGGAAGCCGTTGATCACCACGTGGGTATCGACCTCCTGATTGACGTACTGCCGGTATTTTTCATAGCCGACCGCGGGGTCCTCGTCGCGGTACTTGATGAACTCATGGTTGCCCAGCACCGTGAGCAGCTGCGTTTCGGGGCGGATGTGCGATTCCACGACGGAATCGAACATCAGATATTCCGAATCGTCGCCGGTGTTTGCCACGTCGCCGATCAACATGACCGCATCCAGACCGTGGTAGCCGTCAAAGGCCGCGGCGTAGGCGTAGGCGTCGTCAAACAGGTCGCCCAGCCGCTGCACCACAGGCTGATCGGACTCGCCGTTCAGATGCACGTCGCTGCAGGCGACAAAGCGCAGCACGGGTTTGAAATCCGCGGGGGTCGGCTCCGCCTTCGTCGTGCCCACGCCGCCGAACAGCGACGAGAGCGCCATGCCGATCGACAGAAGCCCCGTGAGGAATCTGCTCATAAACTGACCGAATACCGTAGAAATCGAAAACATTGAAAACACCTCGTTAAATTTATCTGTTTATAATTATACCGCAATTATTTCAGCGCGTAAAGAGCCGTGAATTTATTTTCAAGATAATCCAGATAATAATCAACGTTCAGCCCCTCGCCGGTGATCGCCCGGATCCACTCGTCCGGCGTTTTCAGCGACGCGACGGAGAACACGCGCCCGGTCAGCCACGCGCCGATCCGGGAAAGGTCCCCCTTCGCGACGTCGCCGAACACGTCGAACTCCTTTTCCATCGTGCGCAGGATCTGCGCGCCGTAGGCGTTGCCCAGCGCGTAAGAGGGGAAATAGCCGTAAGACCCGGTCCAGTGCACGTCCTGCAGGCAGCCCTGCTCGTCGTCCGGCACGTCCAGGCCGAGATATTCCTTATATTTCGCGTTCCACAGGGCGGGGATCCCGTCGACGGTGATCTCCCCGTTGACGAACGCCTTTTCCAGCTCATAGCGGATCATGATGTGGATGCAGTAGGTCAGCTCGTCCGCTTCCATGCGGATCAGGCCCGGCTGCGCCGCGTTCACCGCCTCATACAGCTCCCGCGCCGTCACGTCGGCAAAGGTATCGCCGGTCAGCTCCCGCAGCTTCGGCAAAAGGAAAGAGACGAACGCCTCGCTTCTGCCGATGATATTTTCATAAAACCGCGAAATGCACTCGTGCATGGCGCTGGTCATGTTGTCCGCGGCGTGGTTTTCGTAATGCTCAGCGGGTTCGTTCTGCATGAACAGCGCGTGCCCGCCCTCGTGCATGGTGGAAAAGATGTTCGAGATGAAATTATCCTCATAATAATGGGTCGTCACCCGGATATCGTGGGCGCCGTAATGGTCGGTAAAGGGGTGCTCGGTGGTCATCAGCACCGTCGCGGTTTTCCGCAGCCCCTCCAGCTCCAGAAGATAACGGGAGAATTCTTCCTGCTTCGGGATCGCCACCGGACGGGACATAAAATCCGTGCGGATCGGCTTGCCCCGGGCCGCGATCCGCTTCACAAGGGGCAGGATCCGCGCCTTCAGCGCCGCGAAAAACGCGTCCAGCTGCGCGATGCTGCCGTCCTTTTCATAATCGTCCAGCAGCGTGTCGTAAATCGTCGCCTTCTGCACGTCCCGCAGCGCCACCGCTTTGCGGGTGTTGTCGATCACCGCCGCAAAGGAATCCCGGAACAGGGAGAAATCCTTCGCCTTTTTCGCCCGCAGCCAGTCGCCGTAGGCCCGGTTGCCGGCAAGATCCATCTCATACGCAAGCTTTGCCGGGATATTCTTCTCCCGCGCGTAGGCGTCGTAAAGGTGCGCCACCGCCTGCCGCTGCACCGGAGTGAGGCCTTCGCCGTTCTCATGCAGCTCGGTCAGCAGCGTCACGTATCTTTTCGCGTGGGTCAGCTTGTAGATCTGCCTGCCGATCACCGCCATGTCGTCTCCCGCCTGGGCGACGCCCTCCTCCGGGGCGCAGCATTCCATATCGAACTGCATTTTGCCGACGCAGCGGGCATAGGCTTCAATCTCGTCCAGAAGCGCGAAAAACCGTTTGATTTTCTTATCGTTCGTCATTTTTGTTTTCCTCCGTTTTTCCTTATAATATACAGGTTTATCATACCACAAAGAGAAAAGCCGTGTCAAACGCCGCGCGGATTCCGTGCAAATTTCCGCGTTTTGTTTTCCGGATTCGCAAATATATATAGACATTGCACGAATAATATGCTATGATGAAAATACAAAACCGACAGGAGGCGCAGTCTATGAATCAGCAGAATTTCAACAATCCGGCCCAGCAGACCTATCCGAATCCCCCGATCTATCCGAATCCCCCGGTAAAAAAGAAAAAAACCGTCGCGCGCGGGATCGTCGCGCTGATTTTCGCGGCGATCTTCCTTGCGGGAGGGGCTTTCTCCGCGATTTCCTCGTTTACAGAGCAGCCCGAACCCGCCGCCATGCTCGACGAAACCACCTACGCAGAGATGACCATTCAGAAGGATTACCGCATGAAAGTGCTTGCGATCGACTACGTGGGCACGATGACCGAAGGAAAAACGGAAAAAGAGGACTACTTCCTCGCGCTGTTCGTCGACAGCGACAAAAACCCCTATTACTGCGTTCTGCGGGCGGAAAAAAACTCCGATTTTTATAAAGCCCTGAACGATTATCTTCAGGATGCGGATCAGAAGATCGGCGACCTTGTCTTTGACGCGTATTTCTCCCTGCACAACATTTCCGGCGTGACCGGCCTGAAGGAAGAATTCGACAAAAAAATCCTGAATTATGACGCGATGCTCAGCGCGGAATTCGGCGAGATTCAGAAGAGCCTGTATTACCTGAACTATATCTGCAACGGCACAGAGGATTATATTGCCGCGAAAAAATCGCTCAACGCGAACGACGGGATCTTCGGCCTGATCGGCGCCGGCGTCGGCGTGCTGCTTCTTGTGCTCGGGATCTTATCAATCACCAAAGCAAAGAAAGCCGGGAAACAGCCCGCCCAGAACGGCGGTTTCCCGCAGAACAACGGTTTCCCGCAGAACGGCGGTTTCCCGCAGAACAACGGATTCCCGCAGAACAACGGATTCCCGCAAAACGGCGGTTTCCCGCAGAACGGCGGTTTCCCGCAAAACGGCGTTTCCCCGCAGACGCCTCCCTACGCAGCGCCGCAGCAGGACGCGGCTCCCGCCGAACAGGACGGCGCTCCCGGCAGCGAAGCATAACGCGCAGCCATCCGGCAGCAACAAAAATCACCGCCGCCCGGGACAGGGATCGAATCTCTGCCCGGACGGCGGTTTTTCTGTATTCGCGCATCATTTTCATAAGATCAAAAGGACGCCGTCAGAGGCTGTTTCCCGGTCTCTGACGGCAGTTGTTATATCACGGTTTCAACGGATCTCCCGGAACATAAAGTCCTCATCCGCAAGCCGTACCACGTCGCCGTCGTGCAGGACGTAAGGATGGTTGGGCGTCAGCTCCTGCCCGTTGATATAGGTTTTGTTCATCGAATAGTTGTCGCAGATCGTGCATTCCTCCGGCTTCGCCATCATGATCGCGTGAACCCGGCCGATGGATTTATTATCGGTAATGATATAATTTGCCCGGGTATCGGATCTGCCCAGGACAAACGAGCCGGGCTGGATCTCCACCGTCTCGCCGTTCCGCGCGCGGACAAGCTGATAAACCGGCATATCCGCTGAAGCCTGCCCGGACGCGGCGGCGCCGTCCGGAGATACGGGTACGGTACCCTGCGACCGCGGAATGTAAATGTGAAGGAAGGATTCCGAATGCTCCAGCAGCTGCTCCGCCTGTTCGCGGGCGAGGCGCTCCTGCTCCGCCTGTTCGCGGGCGAGGCGCTCCTGTTCCGCCTGTTCCCGGGCGAGGCGCTCCCGCTCGTCGTCTTTTTTGCAGACCGCCATGACCTCCGGCGCGGAAAGATCCTCAAACAACGCGTCCGCGGAAGGGTAACGATATTCATAAAGGAATCTGCAGTCTGACAGCAGCAGCTGGATTCCCGGCGGGAAATTGACCGGCTCGGCAACGACCGGAATGATCGGCTTGTTTTTCAGCACGGCATAATAAAGCGTTTTTTTGAACAGCGCCGATTTCATCGCGCTGTCCGTGATCACCGCAAGGCAGACTCTTGCGTCATTCAGCCGTTCCGCGGACGTTTCCGCTGCGTCGCCGCCGAAATCCGTCCCCTCGTCATACCAAAGCCGAAATCCGGCGTTGTTGAGCCGCTCGATCAGCGGCAGCGCCGCATCGCCGCTTTCATCGCTGACGACAAAAACAAAATTCTCTGTCCCTTCATAGGGAATTACGCTGCACTTTCGCATAGAGACTCCGCCCCCTTTGTCCTATATCATAACATATCATCCGGCATTTTTCAACCGTAAAGTACGGCGGTCTCTCAGACGCGGCAGGGGCGGCGTCTGAACGTGTGATTGACAAAACGCGGAAATATATGATATTATCTAAGAAAAATAACGAAAAAACCGGGCGAAACGAAAGGAGATTTTTTATGACGGACCAGATCGGAATGTGCCGTGAAAACTGCGATAATCCCGGGACGGAGCAGGCTCCCCGCGGCGGAGCGGACCGCGCGGATGAGATCCGAGACCGGATCCGGGGCTGCCTGATCGGCGGCGCGGCAGGCGACGCGCTGGGATATGCGGTGGAGTTCTTCGGCGAACCCCTCATCTTTTCACACTACGGGAAAGACGGGATCACGGGCTATGAAATCGACCCGGAAAGCGGCAAGGCGATTTTTTCGGACGATACGCAGATGACGCTGTTCACCGCGGAAGGGCTGCTCGATGCCGCTGCGCAGGGCGACGGAGAGAAAAAGCCGTGGCATTACGTCGCCGACGCCTATCAGGATTGGCTGATGACGCAGCGATACAGTTATCAACAGAGGGACGCCGGGCAAACGGACCGGAACGGCGCGAACCGCTCCCGGCTGTGCGACGTGCCCGGGCTGTATCATCAGCGCGCCCCGGGCAACACCTGTCTTTCCGGGCTTTACACAAGAAGCAGAAGCGCTGATCCCGAGGACTATATTGCCTCGCCCATCAACAACAGCAAAGGCTGCGGCGGCGTAATGCGCGCCGCGCCGGCAGGGCTTGCGGCCTTCGGCGAGAGCCCCGCGCTGATCGGCGGACAGATCGCGGCGATCACCCATTCGGATTCTCTCGGCTGGCTTCCCGCTGCGCTGCTGGCGCAGATCATCCGGCGGATCGTATTTGCGGAAGGCGTGCGTGCGGATCTGCGGCAGCTCGTCCGGGACGCGGAAGAAGACGTCCGCGCGGCGTTTGACGGCGCGCCGGGGCTCGGATATTTCCTGACCCTGATCAACCACGCCATGCTGCTTGCGATGCTCCCCGGCAGCGACCTTGACAACATCCATGAGCTCGGGGAAGGCTGGGTCGGAGACGAGGCGCTGGCGATCGCGATTTAATTCCACCGGCGCCATCGCGGGCAATATCCTCGGCGCCCTCACAGGGTATGAAAAGATCGACGACAAATGGAAGAAGGATCTCGAACTGACGGACGTGATTCTCACCGTCGCGGATGCGCTTGCAGATGTGGGGATGAATAAATTCTGATTTGTCGGGGCGCTTGCGCCCCGTAAATCAGAATTTAAGTCCCGAGTACCGAGGCCCGAGTCTCGAGGCGTTGAAATCCGAGCAGGATTACGATAATAAAGACTCGGTTTATCTCATTTTTCACCAGGTCGTACAGACTTTAAGTTTGTACCTTGGGTCTCGAGACTCGAGACTGTCAATACTGATTTATCGCTGCGCGACAAATCAGTATTGACACAAAAACAGACCTGCCGGAGCAGGTCTGTTTTTGTGTATCGTGGTTTAGTTGTTTCCGCCGAAGAGGTTGCGGAAGAACTGGACGATGCGGGCGAAGAACGCCGCGATCCGGGCGAAGAAGTTTGTCGCCTGGCCGCTGTTGCCGCCGGTGGGATCGATGATGGTCCCGCCGTTGCCGCCGTTTCCGCCATTGCCGCC
>CACYHJ010000009.1 GCA_902774165.1 Oscillospiraceae bacterium | reverse complement strand
CTCCGCAGTGGCGGATGAATTCCGCCTCGTCCCAAAGCCCTTCCGAGCAGGTCATCGAGTGCGCGCCCACGAATACGTCCTCGCCGATCACGTCGATCAGCGCCTGTACGGTGTAATCGTAGAGCTTGCAGTAAGCCTCGGCCGTCTCCGCCGGATCGCCGCTGACGGCGCGGAACCAGTCGATATTCTCGTATTCGGTCATCACGCCGAAGCGCCAGGTCCGCACCTCGTCAAGTCCGAATTCGGAGACAAGGGCTTCGGCGATCGCCTTGATATAATCATAATATTCATCGTAATCGTCCGGCGGATAGATGTTCACGTCAAACGCGCCGAGATCCGCCCCGGCTGCGGCAAGGGTCGCTCTCGAGAGCTTCGCCGGTACGTTGCCCAGCTTCAGCAGGGGCTTCGCGCCGGTTTTCAGAATGCCGCGGCAGGATGCGAGCAGCGCCGAGAAATCGTAATCGTCAATCACGTCAAAATTATTCGGCTCGCGGAACAGGTCGCGGTTCGCGTTGCCGCCGCTGCATTCCATCAGCTGGATATAATCAATGAATTCATAGGGGTTATACTCGCTGTTGATCTCGGGGTTCTCGGGGAACCTGCCGCCGAAGCGGTTGATGTTGCTCTTGACGTTGGGCAGGACCTCGCCCAGCTGCGCCGCGTCCACCGTAAAGGTGTAATCGTTGACCCAGTTGTTGAAAAAGGCGTAAATGCTGCCCCACAGTCCGGTAAAGAACGCAAGGACCATCGCGAAAAACTGCTGAAATGACATAAAACGGCCTCCCTTTCAGGTTGATAATTCCATTATATCGGAATCGGCCGCGGGAATCAAGAGATTTTAAGGCCCGAGTACCGAGACCCGAGTCTCGAGGCGTTGAAATCTGCGCAGGATAACGATAAAAAACCGCGGTTTATCTCGGTTTTCACCAAGTCGCACAGGCTTTAAGTTTGCACCTTGGGTCTCGAGACTCGAGACTCGGGACTGTAAATTCTGACCGAACGGCGAAGCCGTTCGGTCAGAATTTACTCCACAATCTTCGCCGCCAGGCGCAGAATCGCGCGGGCGTCGGCGCTGCTGATGCGGCCGTCGCCGTCAAAATCCGCCGCGATGCGCTCCAGCGCCTCGAACGGTACCGGCGTCTCCAGCCGCGCGGCGCAGCGCAGGGCGTAAAGCGCGTCGCGGGAGGAGATGTTGGACGCGGCGGCGCCTTCGCTGTACGCGCAGCCGCTGCGGAAGCGACGTCCGTCGGGGTAGAGGTCGATGCAGACGATCCGGCTGCCGTATCGGAAAATCACCTTCGCCCGGTATTCCCCCTCGCCGGCGTCAAAGACGAATTCGTCCGCGACGGTCAGGTTCTGCAGGAATTTGCCGTCGCCGGGATCGAAGGTCGCCGCGCCGGAGGCGAGATCCGCCGCCGTCCACGCCTTGTTCTCCGCCTCGCCGGCGGTTTTCCGGGTCGCGACCGTGACGAATTTCCCGTTCTCCTTTTTCTGCAGCAGGGTGACGACCGTCCCGGTCTTTTCCAGCGTCAGCAGCTCTGCCGAGACCGTGATTTTTCCGTTCTCCGCGCGCAGGTCGCCGCCCACACTGACGTAGCGTTTCCCCTCAAGCGGCCATTCCCCCGTTTCATAGAGATAGGTAAAGCCGAAGATATCGCCGGAAATGTAAGTTTCCGTGGAATCGTAACGCGCCCCGGGCATGACGTAAACGGGCTCCCGCTTCGCGATCCGGTCGATCTCCTCCTCCGACAGCAGCCCGTAGTAATAACCGGCCGCGTCGACGTTCAGTGTATTCTCCGCAAGGCCGCAGGACTGCTCCAGCGCGCTTTTTTTCGGGGTGTAAACGTCGTGGCCCAGGCGGTAGACCTCGAGCGGGTTGCCGTTATCGTCGATGTACCCGATCTCCGGCGCGAAATACAGGAAACGGACCCACCGTTTTCCCTCCGCGTTCTCTTCCACGGAATCGGGGATGCTCTCGTCTGTCGTGGTCCTGCTGCCGTCCGGATAGGCGAAGATGCGCACCGTGCCGCCCGTGACGCTGCCCCACTGTTCGAATTCGAATTCCGTCACCGTCCGGAAATCCTCACCCTCTCCGGCGTCCAGCGCGTATTCCCAAGTCAGCAGGGTGTTGTAATAATATTTCCCGTTCGCGTCCGCGGTGGCGTTCCCAGCCTCATAATCCCGGGCGGTCGCGGCATCCGGGCGGCTCTGCCGGTCCGCCCATGCGCCGACGGTGACGTATCTGCCGTTGACGAATTTCTGCAGCCAGGTCCTGACGGTAAAGATTCCCAGAGTCGAGAGCATTTCGTTTTTGACCGCAAAGCCGCCGTCGCTCCGCACGATCCGGCTGTCGACGGCGGTGTAAAGGGCGGATTCGCCGGTAAAGGTGACGAACCCGAACAGTTCCGCCGTGACCGGGACCGCCTTCTCCGGCGACCCGGCGTTCGCCAGGTTGAAATCCACCCGCGCCGGCTCCCCTTCGGAGACGGCCCGCAGCGCCCCGGGCGTCAGCTTCGCGGTGAAAACGCCTGCCGCGCCCGGCAGGTATTGAAGATCCTCTTCCTCAAGATCATATTTTTTCAGAAGCTCGCTTTTGCGGGGCATGGGGACGTCGCTGCCGTACCGCAGCAGCACCGGGATCTTTTCCCCCGCCCCGTCGGCGGCCTGCGCTGCAGGCGCGAGGGAAGCGAGAAAAACGCAAACGCCCAGAAGAATCGCAAACAGCTTCGGCCTGATCGGAAGTTTCATCGTGATCCACTCCTTTGATTCTGATCATATCATAGCACGGCGGGGCGGTTTTCGCAAGGCTCCGGCCCCTGTGTGCACCTATAAGTAGATTTTTTTCGCCCCGGATTCGCCGCGATTTAAAAAAAATCCAAAATCCGGCAAAAAAATATTTTCACGCCATTAACGGTTTGTATAAAAATGCGTATCGTCCATGACAAAACAATGCTTTACACTATACAATAGAAATGTGTCATAAGGCGAAATCCGGGAAAAATAAGATTGACAATTTTGTTGATTATTGATATAATTTATTATGTATCAGTGTTAATAGGTGTATTGCGCCCTTTTTGACGGATCGGAGAAAACAGGGAGGGGGAACAATGATCGACGGCGGGACGCTCGGGAGTATTTTGTCTGCTGTGGCGGAACTTCGGCGGATGAAAGCAAAAGAATTTCTTTAAGAAGCAATTGAAAAGAATCTGACCGAAACAGATCGGGAATAAATGCCTTGCGCATATTACATATAGAAAAACAAGTATTTCCCAAAGGAGGATTACTTTTATGGCAACAATGAAAAGAAAAGACTACAGACGGCTTCGGGTGGGACTGATCGTCCTCGCCCTGTGCCTTGTCGTCTCGGCGATCCCGTTCGCGGTGAATATGTTCTCGCCGAGAGTGAGCGCGGTGAACTACACCGTCTCCAACGGCAGCTGGGACACGCTGAAGTCCAACATCGAGTCTGTGACCAACGGCGTGACGGGCAACATCACCGTTACGTCGAATATTTCCACCGGGTTCGGCGATCCGATCCAGGTGAAAAGCGGCGCGATCATCAACCTGACGGTCAACGAGGGCATCACCGTTGAAAGAACCTCCGGCGACGGATGGAACAACATCTACGGCAGAATGTTCTACGTCAACAGCGGCGCGACGCTGAATATCAAGGGCAAAGGGACCCTTCGCCTGTATTATTTCCGTGACGTATCCTGCGATTATGATAAATCGGAATACGGCTCAAGCTCGATCGTTCTGATCACGAACGACGGCGGTACGGTCAACATCGGCAGCACCGCCGCCGCCGACGCGCCGAATCTTGTCGCGTTCGATCACCTTGAGTACACCGACATTAAAAACGGCGGATTCCTGAACGGCGCAAAGGCCGGCTACGGCGTCACCTTCAACTGGTGCGCCGGCGTGTGGAACCTGAACGACAATTCCACGGCCAATATGTACAGCGGCTTGATCGACGCGGATTGCTACGGCAGAGGCGCGATTTCAAAGGACGGCTGGGCCGGCGAGGCAAGCAACGGCGGCGCCAGAACCTTTGATTACTGCTACGGCATTCTCAACGGCAAAGCCTATATGAACGGCGGTTCCATCGACGTTCACACGAACTGCTACTTCAGCGGTCACCGCGCCGGCGCGGCGAGCAATAACTTTGATTCCTATGTCTACGGCGGCGGCATCTCCTACGGCATCCTTTCCGACAATATCCATATGGTCAACGGCAATATCCGGACCGATACCTGGGCGGACGCTAACGGCGATAACCACGGTAAGAAAGGCGGCAGACTGACGCTGTTTTCCGCTGGCCTTGCATACTACAGCACGACCCCGACGGTGGACGGCGGTACGGTCCGCGCTTCTACGGATTACGCCACGCTGCACGGTGATCTGCCGAAAACGCGCAACAGCGGTCCCGTTGTCAGGACGCCGTCTTCGTACTATTACCTGCCTTCTTATTACAGTGTGTCGGTAACGCAGCAGGGCTCCTCCGCGTTTGACGACGCGTTCGGTTCTCAGAACTACGGCTTCTATCCCACGAACGCCTCCGACCTTGCCGCCGGCACCTCGAAGGACAGCAACGGCAGAACGCAGAGCTACACGACGAATGCCGCATCCTCGAGTATGGACCGCGGCGTCAATTCCGCCGGAAACACGAACGCAAAAACGATGCTGGTCTACCGTTACTATGACGAAGACGGCAATCTGACCTCCTACGGTCCCACGAGAAACACCGGCATCAGCAACGCTTCTTCCGGCACGGTCGCCACGGCGACGAACGTTGCCGCGAACGCGAACATCAACAACAACTTTACCCCCGGCAACGCGGCCAATCTGTTCCAGTATGAGCTGAAAAAGGTCAGCTATGCGTCGTATTCTTCCGCGGACGGCGGCTATCCGGCGACGGCGAACATCCCGCTGGATACGATCTGGCAGAAGACCGATACCAGCACCATCTGGGAGTATCGGTACTTCGGCGCAGAGCATAACGACCGCGTCGAGACGACGAGCAACAGCACGACGGCGCCGCAGTCAAGCTATATCTTCATCTATCTCGACTATCACAAAATGCCGGTGGAGCAGCTGACCTTCTCCCCCCTTGCCAACGGCACCTTCGAGTATGACGCCGAGGCGCTTACCAAGGAAGACCTTCAGCTGACGGCCGCCAGCAACGGCACTCTGGTGGGCGACAATACCTATACGAATATTGCCGGCTATCCCCAGACGAATATTCTGGACGCTGCGTTCAGCAGCACCTCCACCAACGAGAATTCGTTTACCTATCAATATTACGGCACCCGCGCCGACGGCACGGTGATCGCCGAGGCGGACGCGGTCAGCGGCCTTCCCAAGGACGCGGGCTCCTGGACGATCAAGTATAATCTGCCTGCCAACACCGCGAAAAACCGCGCGGCGTGCACCGGCACCTTCGGCGTGACCATCACGCCCGCCACGCCCGGCTTTGTCGACAAGAGCTACACGGTCACCTATTCCACGCCCCTGAGCGCCATCCCGCTTTACAACACGAGCGGCACCGGCATCGCCGAGGCGGCGACAAGCGCGTTCCTCGGGGACTTCGACTACACCTGGGGCGACGAGAACACCGCGTATACGGGCGCCACGCTGCCCACCGTCGCTCAGTCCGGCTCCGCCTTCAAGGTGGTCGCCACGCCCAAGAGCGGCAAGGAGTTTAACTATCTTGTCGATTCCGACGACTTCAACGTGGCGGTCACGGTCAACCCGCTGAAGGTTGCGGTCAACCTGAACGGCGCGTCCGTCGTCTACGGCGCGGAGTTCGATCCCGCCGACTATATCAGCGGCACGCCCGGCGGCAACGACTTCACGGTCCACGGCAGCGCCGCCGACGGTACGGCGCTCTCCGGCGCGCTGAAAACCGAGCTCGTCGACGCGGTCAAGGGACTCGTTCAGGTCGTCAGCGGCACCAATGCCGTGACGTATACGCCCGGCGAGACCCTTGCGGGCAGCTACACCATGACGCTCGCGACGACGAGCGGCCCGATCACCGGCACAAACTTCTACATCAATTCCGTGAACAATACCGCGACGCTTTCCGTTGCCCCCAGAAATATGACGGTCTACGTCGGTCCCACCGGCGACGCGGCCAGCGTCACCTACGCGAAGGATCCGGTCACCGGGAACGTGGTCAACTCCGCGTCCTATACGTTCACGCCCAGCGATTTCGCGATCGAGGGCATCGACGATGAACACGTTCATATTGCGGACGTTTTCGGCACCCACTACTCTCTCGCGAACGTGACCTACAACTACCCGAACGGCGGCAACGTGGGCTCCGGCGAGGTCATTCTGCCCAACGGCACGACGCTGACCCTTACCGGCACGAAGGCGGGCTGCTACAATATCAGCGCGATCGTCTGCAGAACCATTACGATCACCAAGGCAACCCCGAAGCCTTCGGATTACACCGCGCCCACGATCGCGTCCGCGGTCTACGACCCGCTGCGCACCCTTGCGGACGTCGCGGCGGAGAACCCCAGCACGGTCAACAGCAGCGGTACCTTCGTCCCGAAGAATCCCGACGCGGTTCCGCAGGCGGGCAGCTACAATTATCTTTTCGTCTACACCCCGACCGATACGGCCAACTATGAGACGGTCGACGTGCCCGTGACGGTTCCCGTCACCAAGCGCACCGTCACCGTGACCGGTTCCTATCAGAGCGCGAGCATTACTTACGGTATGCCCGCCCCCGCTTCCGCGGACTATACCTGGAGCTTCTCCGGGTGGACCGGCAAGAGCGGCACGGTGGATTCCTATCTGGTCGACAACGGCGGCGAGATCCTGATGGTCGGCAATATCGCAGGCCTTGCTCCCGCAAACTACACCACGATGCACCTGACCAGCAACTATACCCCCGCCACCGACGCGGGCACGACGGTCACTGTTGCAGTGGACGGCACCTTCAATCTGACCTCCGACAACTATAACTTCACCTTCACCGGCGACACCTTTACCGTCGCCAAGAAAGAACTGAAGATCGTCGCTCCCGACGCGACCGCCGTATACGGCGAGATTCCCGCGGCGGACGCGACCCTTGTCCGGTATGTGGACAGCGAGGGCAACGAGATCCCCGGCGCGGCGGATCTGTTCACCGAGTCCTACACCCAGAGCATTGTCTTCAAATACGTCAAGACCGACAGCTTCACCGGCGCGTCTTATGACCGGTTCACCGACGGCGTCGGCAGCTACTATATCTTTGCCTCCTACGGCAACGAAACCCTGACGAACTATTACGTCACACGGCAGTCCGGTACGCTGACCGTTGTTCCGAAGGCGGTCCACCTTGTCCCGCAGGATATGACGATCGACTTCACCGACGACGCGCCGACCGCGTTCACCTATCTGCCCGAGGATCCCAACGTTGACGCGTCCGCCGTCTTCTCCGGCTCGATTGCCGCGACGACGAATTACGTCAAGGGCAACAACGTGGGCACCTATAACATCCTGACCGCCTGCAACGCGGACGGTACCTACACCGCGGCGCAGCAGCCTGATCTGGTCGTCGACCCGAACTACACCGTGACCCTCGGCGCGTCCGCGATCCTGACCGTTCAGAAAGCGGTCCTGCCGGCGGAAACCGTGCAGACCGCGATCAACGCCCTGGGCGCCCTGTCCTACGTCTATAACGCGGACACCACCCTTCAGCAGGCGCAGCGCAACGCGGATATGGACACCGTGTCCTTCACCTACAACGGGGTTCCCGTGGAAGGCGCGATCACCTTCGCGAGAGCGAACGACGTGATCAACGTTTCCGATTCCGGCAGCAACTTCGTCGTGACCTTCAGCGCCTCCGGCGCCAACGCGGATAACTTCTGGCCTGTCGCCACCGGCCTGTACGGCACGGTCAACGTCACGCCCGCAACCATCACCGGCACGCTCCAGCTGGGCGGCCAGCTCATGGTGACCGGTCACGTTTATCCCGACCTTTCCGGCGTCAACCCCTCCAACGTGGACTACTACACCTATCAGTGGGCGTTCGCCGATGATCCCTCCACTGTGATTTCCACCAGAAGAAGCCTTCTGCTGGAAGAAAGAGACGGCGTTGTTTACGAAGGCAAGCAGCTTGTGCTGACCATCACCGTCAGAACGGCGATCGACAACTACGTCGGCACGCTGACCATCACCACCGATCCGGTATCTCCTCAGCTTCCCACGCTGAATCAGGACTGGATCATCCGCAGCTATGAAAACACTGTCGTCTACGACGCGCAGGGCCATGTCGCCACCGTCGCCTTCGACGCGAGCAGACTCGGCGAGGAAGACGTTCCCTACACCGGCGAATTCACCGTGAAGTACAACGGCGAGACCGCCGTCCCCGTGAACGTGGGCACCTATATCATCAGCTACGACGCCACCAGCGACGGCGTTTACGCCTCCGAATACGGCACGTTTGTCGGCACCATGACCATCACCAAACGTGACCTGACCGTCAGCTTCGCCGTGAACGACAAGGTTTACGACGGCACCACCAAGGCGACGTTCGTCAACGCCGAGACTCCGGCTGTGATTGCCGACGGTCTGTGCAGCGAGGACGCGTCGAAGGTTGAGCTGAACACCAGAAACGCGCGCGTCGCCTTTGTCGACTACAACTGCGGCGACGCGGTTGCGGCGGATCTCTCCGGCGTCTACCTGCTGGGTGAAAAAGCCGACAACTACAACCTGATCGAAGGCACCTCGACCGCCAGAATCTCCCCGGCGCCCGTTACCGCGGCAGTCGGCATGAGAACGCCCATCGTCGATTACAGCGCGGGCCTTGCGAATCCCGAGACCGCCGGCCTGATCGCCTACTTCTACAACATCACCGGCGTGATGTCCAGAGACCGCTCCACCTTCCGCATTGCCAACGATACCACCGTCGGCGTGCTGAATCCCGCGGCAGGCGTGTGCAGCATCGACATGAGCACGATCTCCGCCGTCGGCAACAACGCGAACTATGAGATCACCGTTGTCACCGACGCCCTGACGATCACCGTCAACAAGATCACCTCCCCCTATATCGCGGGCCTGCCCAACGGACTTGCGCTGGATTCCAGACCGTACGACAGCAGGGCGCACCTGACGAACGAAGAACTGCAGGCGTATATCGCCGCGAGAATCGGCGACGAGGAAGAGGCGAAGGCCTTCACCTGGGCGCTTGTGGACGGCGAGACCCCGGTTCCCGAGGTCAGCAACACCGGCTCCGCGAAGCAGTACACCGTGAATTATGAGAGCACCGACGGCAACTATCGCACCGCGACCATCCGCGTCGCCGTTCCCGTAACGCCGAAGGCGATCATCCTCACCGCGGGCAGCACGAGAGTCCGCTACGGCGATCCGGTTCCGGAGCTTACCTATACGGTCAGCGACGGCGCGCTCTATGAAGACGAGACCCTGCTTTCCGTCTTCGGCGTTGAGCCCACCGTCACCACCACCTACGTTCAGTATTCTCCCGTCAACGCGACCACGTCTCCCTATTATGTGACCGTGAACGCCGCGCAGCTGAGAAGCAGCAACTACACCATCGCGACCCGCACCGGCACGATCCACGTCACAAAGGCGCCGCTGTCCGCCACCGCTTACGCCGAGGATAAGGTTTACAACGGCGTTGCGAACGACATCGTCGTCCGCTTCTCCGATCTGAACGGCGTGCTGAGAGATTCCGACGACGTTTATCTTCCCGCGTCTGTCACCGGTATGGTGGCGAATGCCGACGCAGGCAGAAACAAGACGGTTTCCTTCACCGTTCCCGCCCTGCAGGGCGCAGCGGCCGGCAACTACTCGCTGACCATCACCAACAGAACTCAGGTCAAGATCAACATCGACAAAGCGTCGCTTGAGTCCGCCGGCATCACCTACACCTTCCCGACCGCCGCGAGCATCGAATACGGCCAGAGCGTCGGCCAGGCGGTTTATGACGGGGAGCAGGGCGACGGTACCTTCGCTTACGTCCTTGCGTCTGACGTTCCCGCGAACATCGGCGTCTACAACACCTATGAGATGCGCTTCACGCCGACCGACAACACCAACTACGACTCGGTCACGCAGATCGTTCCTCTGACGGTCACCAATGCGTATGTACGCCTCGAGCCCGTGATTTCCGGCGGCACCTACGTCGGCGATACGCTGACGGTTACGATCCCCGGCGTTCCCAGCGCGATGATGCAGTACATCACCATCACCTGGTACCGTGAGGATGAAAACGGCGCAAGACAGCCCATCGGCGAGGCGACCGGATCCACCTACACCCTGACGAGCGAGGACGTCAATTCGAGAATCGCCGTCACGCTGAGCGTTGATTCCGCTTCTCCCTATCAGCCGACGGACGGCAGCGTCTTCGAGACGGTTTCCTCCTTCGTCAAGGAAATTCAGATGTCCTTCTGGCAGAGAATCTTCAGCTGGTGGGCGAGACTGCTCAAGGCGATCCAGACCCTCTTCAGAGGCAGATAAGCTGAAAGAACAAATACAGGGGTACGGGGAATTCCCCGTACCCGTATTTGTTTTGTATCGGCGCGTTTCTTTTTTTGCGCCGAGGATAGTTTCGATAGGAGAGATATGAATGAAAAGAATTGTATTTCTTGCGGCGGTCTGCTGCCTGCTTCCGGCGCTTTGCTCCTGTAAAGCAAAACCGGCGGATCCGGAGGGAACGACGGCGCCGGCAGAGACGACGGCTGTGATCACCACGGAAAACCGGGAAAAGACCGGCGTGAAACACAGCGCGGACGAGGTTGTGCTCACCGATACCGGCCTGAAGATCTCCCTGACTGTGCCGCTGCCCGGCGTGAAGCTGGCGGCGGTGGACGACGGCACCGCCTTTGTTTATACCGAAAAAACGCTGGAGGAGATCAAGTCTGCCGTTGAGTCCGCAGACGCCGAGGGGGAGATCAAGGTTTATCCCTACGCCGGCGCGCTGCGGGTGGAATATCTTGCCGTCAGCGGCGATCTTGTGACCTGGTCCGTGATTGAAACAACGGACGCGCAGGGGGATCCGACGTATCTGTTCTGCGACAGCCGCGCGTTTTTCTCCGACGGTACCGAGTATTACGCCACCGTCAAGTTTCCCTATTATTATCAGCCGGAGCCCGACGCCTTTACGCCCCTCCGGTACGCGCGACTGGGGGACAGCTTCCGCATCACGGTCTCCCCGGAGGATTTCAAGGCGTTTTACGCGGAATCCGGGATCTACGCGCTGAAGGAGGGCGTCGGGGATGAGTTTTCGCTGGAGTTCCCCTATTACGACGCCGACGCCCGCGGCTATCCGCTGCGCTTTACCTTTTCCAACGACAGCGAGGGCAAGCGGATTGTGACGATTGATTCCGGCACGGTGCTGCAGGAAATCACCACCCGACCCCCGCAGGAATCCTGAACAATAAAACATAAGACAGGAGATTGAAAGAATTATGTCACGTTATCGCAGTGTTTTCCAGTCCCCGCTGGCGCCGGACGCGGTTTTTCAGTGGGCCAAGCAATATCTTGAGTCCGAGGGGTACTCCTATACCGCGTTCAAGGGCGAGCAGCTGTTTAAAAAGGGCAAAGGCATTGTCTCTGCGCCGTCGATGATCAAGCTGATCTTTGACGGGGATAAAATTATCATTGAGGCGTGGATCATGTACGCGCTGCTCCCCGGCGTTTATGTGAACGAAATGGATCTTGAGGGCTTTACCGGAAGCGTCGTAAAAGAGAAAGTAAAAAGCCGTGTGAGCCAGATCGAGCTGTTTCTGAAACAGAACGGCGCCGTTTGTCTTTCCGTTCTGCTTTCCGCGCCGCCGATTCAGAATCATCAGCTCGGGCAGAATCCGCAGCCGGCGCAGTATCCGCAGCCCGGACAGTATCCGCAGCCCGGACAGTATCCGCAGCCCGGACAGTATCCGCAGCCCGGACAGTATCAACAGCCGGCGCAGTATCCGCAGTCCGCGCAGTATCCGCAGTCCGCGCAGTATCCGCAGCCCGTGCAGTATCCGCAGCCCGTGCCGGGCGCGGAAAACGCCGGACAGAATCCTTCCGAGGGCCGATAATCGACGCCGTACGGACAGAAACAGGGGACAGGGAATGAAATTGCGGGATGAAATCGACAACCGGTTCCGGACGGAGCTTCCCTCTCCGGGAGATTTCGCGATCTGCTGCCGGGACGAGAAGCTGCTGTTTGCGTACGACGGCGAAAATATCGTGTTTCCCACGGTGTCGCAGGTCGGCGCTGCGGAGCAATATCTCTTTACGCACGGGGACGCGCGGTATTTTTCCGCCGATGCGGACCCTTTCGGTGATTTTGAATACCGCTCTCCCTGGGAGATGCGGGACGCGCCGCAGAAGGATCCTGCGTTTGCCGGCGCGACGGCGCTGCATCTGATCCGCTGGTACCGCAGCAACCGTTATTGCGGGCGGTGCGGGCGCGGGATGCGCCACAGCGGGACCGAGCGGGCGATGGTCTGCGACTGCGGCAATACGGTCTATCCGCGCATCGACCCGGCGGTGATCGTCGGTGTGCTCTCCCGCGGGCGGATCTGCCTGACAAAATATAACCGGGAAAACGCGAAATGGGCGCTGGTTGCGGGATATTCCGAAATCGGCGAGACCGCGGAGCAGACGGTACACCGGGAGGTTCTGGAGGAGACGGGGCTGCGGGTAAAAAATCTGCGGTTCTGGCACTCCCAGCCCTGGGGGCTGAGCGGCAGTCTGCTTTACGGGTTCTTCTGCGAGGCGGACGGGGACGACGAGATCCGCGTCGATCACGAGGAGCTGAAAGAGGGCCGCTGGTTTTTGCCGGAGGAGATTGATTTCGGCGACGACGGCTTTTCCCTCACCCGGGAAATGATCGAGGCGTTCCGAACCGGATCCGTCTGACAGAATGAAAACCGGTTCACGCACAGAAAAGAAAAAAGCTTCCGCCGAACGGTTCGGAGGCTTTTTCTTTTTCCTGTTTTACAGAATCCGAAAATTCCCGCCCCGGGGTAAGAATTGCTTTCGGGATCTTCTGCGTTTGTCGGCGTGATAATTTCAGAAAAACGGGAAATCCTTGTTTTCGGTGATGTGTTTTATGAAACGAGCGCTGATTCTTCTTTCGGTTTTTCTTTTTGCGATCGTCGGCCTTGTCTCCCGGCTGACCTTTCTGATGACTTCGGATCTCGGCGCGGTGGGCGCGGCGCGGTCCTCCCGGCGGATTACCGTGGCGCGCAGCCGCGGATATATTTATGACCGGAATTACGTCCCGCTGGTCAACGCCCGGGTGCTGCGCCACGCTGCGGTTCTGCCCTGTGATACGGCGAGGGCGCTGCTTGCCGGCAATCTGCTTCCCGGCGAAGAAGAGAAGCTCAACCGGGCCAAGCCCTGTACCGTGCGCACGTTTTATAAACAGCCGGACGCGGGCTGTGTGAAATATTACGACGAATACGTCCGGTATTCCGGCTCCTCGGCGTGTCATATTCTCGGCTATCTCAACGGCGCGGGGGAAGGCGTCGCGGGCGTCGAAAAGAGCTTCGACGCGCTGCTCTCCGCCGCGTCCGGCTCGGTGGACGCGGTTTACCGCACGGACGCGCGGGGCGGCGCGATCCCCACCGAGGATATCGATCTTGTGAAAACGAATTATAACGCCAAGGGCGGCGTGCGTCTGACCCTTGACGGCAGGATTCAGAAAATCTGCGAAGAAGCCGCCGCACAGGGCGGCCTGGACCGCGGCGCGGCGATTGTGCTGAACGCGGATACCGGCGCAATCCTCGCCTCGGCAAGCTTCCCGGCGTTTGACCCGGCGAATCCCGGCGAAAGCCTTGACGCGACGGGATCCCCGTTTTTGAACCGGGCGCTGACGCCCTACGCCGTGGGATCTGTGTTCAAGCTGGTGACCGCGGCCGCGGCGTTGGAAAACGGGATTGCCGCCGACCGGACGTACGCCTGCACCGGAGAGGTGACGGTGGGGGATACCGTGTTCCGCTGTCATAAGCACGAGGGTCACGGGGATCTGGATATGGCGTCCGCTCTGGCGTATTCCTGCAATCCGTATTTTATCACCCTCGCGCTGGAGCTGGGCCCGGAGAAGCTGCTTCGGCAGGCGGAAAAATTCGGTTTCGGGAGAGAAATCGTGCTGGCGGAGGGGATGTCCGCAGCTGCCGGAACGCTGCCGGAGGAGCGGCTGCTGTCCGCTCCGGGGGAGCTGGCGAATTTTGCCTTCGGACAGGGGACGTTTTCCGCAACGCCGCTGCAGATGACCGCCGTTTACGCCGCAGTCGCCAACGGCGGGATCCTGAATCCGCCGTATCTGTTGATGGAACAGCTGGACGTCTCCGGCCGTTCGGTCGCAGAATGGCGGAACCCGCCCGGTGTCCGGGCCGTCAGTCCGGCGACCGCTGCGACGTTGAACGCAATGCTCGAAAAAACCGTTTCGGAGGGCAGCGGAAAAAACGCGCAGCCGGAGGGAATGTCCGCCGCCGGTAAAACCGCGACGGCGCAGAGCGGAGAGTTTCCGGAAGGGAAAGAGCTGCTTCGCACCTGGTTCTGCGGGTATTTTGCCTGCGGCGGCACGACTTACGCCGTAACGGTGGTGAGGGACGACGGCACGTCGCCCGCGATCGACTGCGCGCCGGTATTCCGGGCGATTGCGGAAGGGATCAACGGGTGCTGTTTTAATGAATAATGGACAAAGGACAATGAATCATTTCGGAAAAGCTTCGCGCCTTTTTATTGCAGATGAGGCCTCAAAAGCTCAGAATTCGTTGCCGGTTGTTTGTTGCCGGTTTTCTGAGAGATAAGAGATGCGTCGGGGCTGTGCTGCGGCGGACGCCCGATGATCCGACAGATTCAGCAAGTCAGAACGGCAGCTCCCGTACCCGGCGCACCGTGATATGCCGTCTGCGTTCTGCCGGCATTCCGGCAAACCCGGCGGTGACGCGGCAGATCACGCCCTTTTCGGGCACGAACAAAATCTCGCCCTCCGCCTCGTCGCCGATTTTGTCATACAGCCGCCCGGCGCTCATGCTCTCGCCCTGTACCGTGTAAGGGCTGTTCGCGACGTAGCCCACAAGACCCAGTCCGGGCATCTCGACCCGGATCGCCTCTTTGTCGTGCTCGTTGTCCGGCTCCTTGACGAGGCGCACTGTCATGCCTTTTTCCATAAACTCTTTTCCGTGGCGGTAGCTCGTTCCGGTGATGGTGAAATACATTGTTTTCATTGTGATGACTCCTTTCACGTTCGGTTTACAAGGTTATTATACCGCAAGTGAAGTCCGGAAATCCTCCCTTGAGCAGAATTTAACGGCAATCGTCAATCGGCATTCGGCAATCGTCAATCGGCATTCGGCAATCGTGCCAGTCAAATAGACGTTCAGCATAATATTTGAGATTGTCTTGTAAAATTTACAATACGATTGCCGAATGCCGGTCGGGCGTCAGCCCGATCAATCAGAATTTATCAAAAAACCGCCGGAGCAAACGCTCCGGCGGCTCATTGTTATGGTTATTTCTTCTGTTACGCCTTTTTCTTTCCCAGCAGGATCTTCAGCACAAACAGCGTGCCGACCATCAAGACGATTCCGAGGGGCAGGGCGACAAACCATTTCGGGACGAAGCCCGCAATGATGTAAGTCACAAAGGAGACGCCCGCCACGGTCAGCGCGTAGGGAAGCTGTGTGGAAACGTGGTTGACGTGGTCGCACTGGGCGCCTGCGGAGGACATGATCGTTGTGTCGGAGATGGGCGAGCAGTGGTCGCCGCAGACCGCGCCTGCCATGCAGGCGGAGATGGCGACGATCATCAGCGGGTTGCCCGGCGTAAACACGCTGAGCACGATCGGGATCAGGATGCCGAAGGTGCCCCAGGAGGTGCCGGTGGCGAAGGAGAGTCCGACGGCCACAAGGAAGATGATCCCGGGCAGGAATTTCGCAAGCGCGCTCGCATTGCCCTCGATGATCTGTGAAATGAAGATTTTCGCGCCGAGGGAGTCGGTCATGGCCTTCAGCGTCCAGGCGCAGGTAAGAATCAGGATGGCGGAGACCATCGCCTTGAAGCCATCGGGGATGCATTCCATGACATCTCTGAATACGGAGGTGAATCTTTTCCACGGCCCGAAGGACGCGATTTCCTTGTTCTTTTTGGAGGACGCGACGCCGCGGATCAGGAAATAGATCACCGCGATAATGATCGCGATGAACGCGCCGTAGGCAAGCCCCACGGATGCGTCGGAATCGGAGAACGCGTCGATGAAGTTGGCCCCGCTGAAGAAGCCGCCGGAATAGATCATGCCGATGACGCAGCAGACGATCAGAACCACTACGGGCAGGATCAGGTCGATGACTTTGCCGTTTTCGTTGACCTTCATATCCTCCACGGCCTGCTTCGTGCCGCTGGTGAACAGATCACCGTTTTCCTTCGCGTTGCTTTCATGCGTCTTCATCGGCCCGTAATCGAATCCGCTCACGGCGAGGAAGATCATCATCACGATGGTCAGCAGCGCGTAGAAGTTAAAGGGGATCGCCTGCAAAAACAGGCTCATGCCGCTGTCGGCGCCGGCGCCTTTGGCAAAGCCGGAGACCGCTGCCGCCCAGGAGGAAATGGGGGCGATGATGCAGACCGGCGCCGCGGTGGCGTCGATCAGATAAGAGAGCTTCGCGCGGGAGATCTTATGCTCGTCGGTGACGGGACGCATGACCGAGCCCACGGTCAGACAGTTGAAATAGTCGTCGATGAAGATCAGCACGCCCAGCGCAATTGTGGCGATCTGCGCGCCTACGCGGGATTTGATATGGGTGATCGCCCAGCGGCCGAACGCCGCGGAGCCGCCGGCCTTGTTCATCATTGCGACGAGAGCGCCCAAAAGCACCAGGAAGATGACGATGCCCATATTCCAGGAATCGGAAAGGCTGGCGATAAAGCCGTCGCTGATGACGTGGTTCACGGTCGTCTCGAAGTTGCCGCCCGCATACAGCACGCCGCCGACGATGATACCGATCACGAGCGAGGAATACACCTCTCTGGTGAACAGCGCCAGAACAATGGCGATAATGGCCGGCAGCAGGGAACAGAACGTGGCGTAAAGCTTCACGTCTTTCCGTACCGTCTGAATGGCAGCCTCGACGTTGGTTTCGAAATCGGGGTCGGATTCGAGGTTGTCCGCATATTCGTCAAGGTAGGCGAGCGCGGACTCTCCGTCAAACTCTGTCGCGGCAAGAGCGCCGTCCGTCGGCGCGTCAAGCAGCACAGCGTCTTCCGCCGCCGCGGTGGTTTCCTCCGGCGCCGGGTCCGCGGCTGCGGTAAACGCCGAAATGCTGCCGAGAATAAACGTGATCACGCACATGGTGAGAACAAGGAAAAATCTCCTGGATCTCGGTTTTTTCATGGTTGAACATCCTTTCTGTGATTCTGCCTGCTGCGCTGCAGGCGCCGCAATAAAAAAACACGGCTGCGGAAAGCAGTCGTGATACGCCTCTGCGGACGATAAGATCAGATAGCTCTCCACAAAAATGTGACAGTTCTTCCGCTGTTGACGAAAGCCCCGGCATGCGTTCCCCGGACGAAAAACGCAAACCTCGGCGGCGTCCCCTTTCGGCGCGCGTCAAAGCTGTCCGTGCTCTGCGCGCTTACTGATGTCGGCCGCATCCTCTACCGATGTTCTTTTATATCAAAATTCTATTACGATTCCCCGGAATTGTCAAGGGATATTTATAAAAAAATGTATTTTAATACTGGTTTGCGCCGAAAATATTCAAAAAATGGGTTGCAAACAATTAAATTTTATGCTATTATATTTTTGCAAGATTCTGAACGCGCAAAATAAGACGATTCCGTCGAGAAATCCGGGAGGGTTTTCCAATGAAAAAAATCATTGCATTTCTGTTAAGCTGCGTCATGCTGTTCGGGCTGCTGAACGTTTTCGGCTTTGCCGCGGATCAGCCCCGTTACCTTGTGCTGGGCGACTCCATCGCCTACGGCTCCGGGCTGGCAAACCCGAAGGAGGCGGTCTACGGGAAGATCGTCGCCGATACCGAGGGCTACGCTTATGAAAACTACGCCGTGCCGGGGCACACCACCGGCAACCTGCTGCGCAGGATGGAGAACGAGGCGGTAAAAGCCTGCTCTACGACGGCATCGTCAGAGAGGACTATACCCGCTTTGACGAGATCGCCGACGGGTTCTATGCCGATCTTGAAACGATCGTGGGCAACATCCGGGCGCTGAACCCGGACGCAGCGATCCTGCTGCAGACCATTTACAATCCCCAGACCAGGTATGTGGGCGAGGTTTACGCCCAGGGCGCGGCGCGGATCAACGCGAAAATGAGGGAATATGCGCAGGCGAACCCCGGGCAGATCCTGCTGGTGGACGTCGCCGCCGCGCTGACGGATTCCGACCGGGACTTTGCCGAGGACCGGATCCATCCCAGCGCCGCCGGCAATGAAAAAATCGCCGTCGAGGTGTTGAAAACGCTGAAAGAGAACGGTCTGGGCGAATCCGCGCAGCCCGTGATCCTCGTTGAGGGGATCGACGCGCGCGGTACCGGCGGGTTTACCGCGTTTGTCAATTTTTACGGGACGCTGCTGCATATCCTTGCCGTCATCCGGAATCTGTTTTCCGGGTTCGGCGCGTGACCGGCTGCGGGAACGGAGGTTGAACCAAATGAATACAATGGAAGCGATCCGCACAAGAAGAAGCGTGCGCACCTTTGACGGGCGCGCCCTGCGGGAAGAGGACGCCCGTCGGATTCTGGATTTCGCCCGCATGGCGGAAAATCCCTATGAGCTTCCCGTGACATGGATGCTGCTGGACGCGAAAAAAGATGTGCCGGGCGCTCCGGTAATTACGGGGACGGACGCTTATCTTGCCGGCAAAATGCGCCGCGCCGACCATGCGGAGGAGGCGTTCGGCTATACCTTTGAAAAAATCGTCCTGTTCGCCCAGACCATCGGTGTGGGCACAACCTGGATCGCCGGCACGATGAACCGCGCCGCCTTCGAGCGGGCGGCAGGGCTTTCCGCGGGCGAGGTGATGCCCTGCGTCAGCCCGCTGGGGTACGCGGCGAAGAAAATGTCCCTGCGCGAGACGATGATGCGCAAGGGGGTCCGGGCGGACAGTCGGATGGATTTTCAGACGCTGTTTTTCCTCGGTGATTTCGATACGCCGCTGATGCCGGAGGCGGCGGGGCAGTGCCGGGAGCCGCTGGAGGCGGTGCGGCTTTCGCCCTCCGCAGTCAACAAACAGCCCTGGCGCGCGGTCCTTCGGGACGGAGCCGTCCATTTTTATGAGAAAAAGAACAAGAGCTCTGCTTCGGCGGACGCGTGGGATGTTCAGAAGATCGACATGGGCATCGCCCTCTGTCACTTTGAACTGGGCGCGGAAAGCGTCGGTCTGCCGTTTTCCTTCCGTATCGCGGACCCGGGGATCCCCGCGCCGGAGAATACGTTCTATATCGCGTCCTATGAGCTCGCGTGAGTATCCTGCGCGGAGGACGGACGGGGCATGATGAACGGAAAAACAACGCTGTATCATACCGGGTTCCAGACCGTTGCCGAACCGGACGTTCACTTCGGCAGAAAAAACGCCGATTTCGGGCAGGGGTTTTACCTGTCCGGCGACCGGGAATTCTCGCTGCGCTGGGCGCGGCAGCGCAGAGGCTGCGATACGGTTCTGAATATTTATGAATTCGATCCCGCGGGTTTGAAGATCAAGGAGTTTTGCCGGGACGAGGCGTGGTTTGATTATATCTCCGCCAACCGCGCCGGGGCGGCGGACGCCCTTGCCGGTTACGACGTGATCGTCGGCCCCGTCGCCAACGACACTCTTTATGACACGTGGGGCATCATCACCGTCGGCCTGCTGAAACGCCCGCAGGCGCTGCGGCTGCTGACGGGCGGCCCGCAGTATTTCCAGACGGTGCTGAAAACGGAAGCCGCGGCCTCCCGGCTGCGGTTCCTCTCCGCCGAGACGCTGTCGGGCGAGGTGATCGGCAGATACCGGGAATCGGTTCGCCGGGAGGAGAAAGCGTATCAGGCCTTTGTTGCGCAGGAGCTCGGCGGCCTTACAGATCTTCTGGATTGAATGAAAGGAAGTTTTATGAAAGCAGCGGTCAGATATTGCTCAAAAAGCAAAAAATACAGCACGAAATAAAAACGATCCCCTGCCGGAAATATCCGGGCAGGGGAGTTTTTTGTCTTCGGATCCGGGTTCATCCCGCCGCCTCGGCGACGAGCGCCGTCAGGGCCTCGTAGGTCAGCGATCCGGTTTTATTATAGGTCACCGTTCCGTCGGGGGCGATGACGATTGTCTGCGGCAGCACCGTCGAGCCGTTCAGCAGCGCCGTCAGGGATTCATCCGGCGCGACGGCAAAGGCGAGGGCGGAATAATCCCGTCCGGCGAGATATTCCTCCACGTCCTGCGTCACAAGCTCCGAGTGCAGGGCAAGGACTGACACGTCGTCGGGATTTTCCCGCTGCAGCCGGTCAAAATACGCCAGCTCCCGGACGCAGGGCGCGCACCAGGTTGCCCAGAGATTGACCACTACGGTCTTGCCCGCGTGCTCCGAGAGGGTAAAGCGGGTGCCGTCCAAGCAGGCCACCGAAAAATCCGGCAGTTTTTCTCCGACCGCCGCGCCGGCCGGCCGGTCGGGTTCCGTCTGTCCGGGCCTTGCGCCGGGATCGGCCCCCTCCGGCGGCTCCGCGCCGGGAAGGTTGACAAAGAGGATCACCGCCAGCAGCGCCGCCAGCGCGGCGCACCACGGGATCATGGCTTTTCCGCGCATCTCAGCCCACATCCTTTCCCGCGGGAACGCCGGTCTCGCTGCCCTTCAGCACGATCTTCCCGGCTTTGAAGGAAATCGCCTTCTCCGGGCAGACGTCCGCGCATTTGCCGCAGTGAACGCATTCCCGGTCCCCGACGGTGCGGATATCCATCGGGCAGACCTTCACGCAGGCGCCGCAGTCGGTGCAGCGGCTCCGGTCGAGCTTAACGCCCAGCAGCGCAAGCTTCGCCAGCAGCCCGTAAAGGGCGCCGAGGGGGCACAGAAACCGGCAGAACGCCCGGCAGACAAAGACGCAGGCGATCAGAATCGCCGCCATCACGGCGATTTTGAACCAGAACAGGGGCCCGGCCAGGTCCCGCAGGTCCGCGTTTGCCGGGTGCAGCAGCAGTCCCAGCGCGCCCTCCAGCGTGCCGGCGGGGCAGAGATACTTGCAGAAGGCGGGGAGCGCCGCGTCCTTCAGCGCGGACCACAAAGGGATCCCGATCGCGAAAACGCCGAGGATCCCGTATTTCAGCCATGTCAGCCGCCGGGTCACGCGGTTCTTTTTTAATTTCGGCGAGGGGATCCGGTACAGCAGCTCCTGCACAAGGCCGAAGGGGCACGCCCAGCCGCAGACGACCCTGCCCAGCAGCAGACCGAACAGCAAAAGAAGCCCCACGACGTAAAAGGCGGGGCGCTTTGCCGACGAGGCGACCGCGTTCTGCAGCGCGCCCAGCGGACACGCGCCGACGGCGCCGGGGCAGGAATAGCAGTTGAGCCCGGGCACGCAGACCGTTTTCAGCGGGCCGGTGTAGATTTTTCCCTCGGCGAAGCCCTTCAGGTGGGCGTTGTACAGAACCGCGGTATACACCTGCACCAGCCGCCGGGTG
>CACYHJ010000008.1:4936-23613 GCA_902774165.1 Oscillospiraceae bacterium | reverse complement strand
CGCTGCCGGAATTAATTGTTATATTATTTTGAGGCATTGAATCCAAAAGATAGATGGTTTGCCCTGAGACACCGTTCGATCCGTTGGAACCGTTCGCGCCGTTTGCGTCGCCGTCATTTCCGGGGCCGCCTGCGCCGCCTGCGCCACCGTCGCCGCCGATACCGGCGCCGCCGCCGGCGCCGCCAGCACCGCCTGCGCCGCCGTCCGCCATATCACCAATCTGACCGTGACTGGCGTTGCTTCCGCTTCCGCCAGAAGCACCGTCGCCGCCCGTTGCGACAAGATTGCCGGGGCCGGTGATGATCAGCGTGCCGCCGGCACGCAGATAGATACCCGCCTGACCGGGCGTTGCGCCGGACGCGTTCCCGCCGACCGCCGTCAGGGTCACACCTGCGGGAATATAGATCAGGACGGTTGCGTTGGTATCAATCCGCAAGCCGTTCATAGTGGTATTGTTCTGCGTTACGATTTTTGTGTTGGCATTGATATAATACCGACCGGTTGTAATAACGTCTGCGTCGTTGTACCCGGTGGTATTACCGTTGCCGGGCAAAAGTGTAAGCCCGGTTGTCGCCGCCAGCGCCGTAGGCGCAAACAGCGTGGAAATCGCCCCGACGTTGCCGAACACCATCAAGATGGTGAGCAGCACGGAGAGGGCTTTCCTTCGGAGTGGATGTTTTCGTGTTTGTGACATTCGTCAGGACCTCCGTTTCTGTTTTTTCGGACAGAGCTTTTTCTGCCCGTTCGGTGTATATGCTATATAATAGTAACATATAGAGACACGGTTTGCAACGAAAAATCGTTCCGAAACGAGATTATTAATAATAAATTTAAACTTGGCTTTCAATGTCAGACAGATTATTTTAACCTGTTTTCGGTTGTGTTCTTGTCGTTGCCGGTTTTCCGGCGGGCTTTCGGGGTCCGGCGTCAAAAAAGCCTCTTTTCCGATCAAAAAATGCGCTTCTTTGATCGAAAAAGAGGTGGCGTTCAGGCGAAAAATCAGAGCGCCTGAGGCTTCGCAACCGTCGTGTCCGCGCCCAGCAGAACCGCCCTTGCGTCCGGGTAGTGCCCCACCAGCCGGGTTTTCGCTACGGCGACTGTCTGCGGGACCGCTTCGAGAACAAGCTCCTCGATTGTCGGCGAAAGCCGCTGCTCTTCCATGTGCGTGAAAGAGCCCAGCAGGACGCCGCCGATCCGGTCGAACACCCCCAGCTGCCGGTATTGCTCCAGCGCGGTGATCATCTGGTTCACGCCGCCGCCGAGGGATTCCAGCAGCAGGATCCCGCCGTCGGGCTCCGGCCAATAGGGCGTGCCCGCCAGCTTCAGAAAACAGCGGATATTGCCGCCGAAAATCTTTCCGCGCATCCCGTTCCCGCGCAGGAACCGGGGCCGCAGATCGGCAGGGGAGAGGGCTCCGGTCAGGATCTTTTCCCGGAAAAACACGCGCTGCGCCGCGGAATCCGCGTACAGCAGGTTGCGGATCTGATAATTCACCGCCGGTCTTCCGGTCTTCGCGACGACGGCGTTGAGCACCGTTGAAAGGTCGCTGAACCCGAACAGCAGCGCGCGGGAATCCCGGATCGCGTCAAAATCCAGATACGGCAGCGTCGTGTTGGCAAGGTCTCCGCCGGAGACGTCGAAAACATAATCCATCTCTGGGTCGCGGAAAGCCCGGTTCACCGCCTCCGCCTTCTCCCGCGGGGCGGGCGGGTCGTCCGACAGCAGAAGCGGGCTGATTTCAAGCGAAACGCCCATGTCCTCCAGCAGCCGCGGCAGGCGCAGAATGTCTTTCTTTTCTTTTTCCGGCAGCGGGTCGGAGCAGCCGACCAGCGCGGCTTTTTTTATCATATCCAAATGGATCTCCCCTTTCTGTTTCGATTATAAGCTCCGCTCCGGGGGATGTCAAGCGCGCCGTTTTGCGAATTTCCGTCTTGCGGAGGCGTCGGTTTTGTGATATAGTTGTACTTGACTTTTGAAAGGGGATTTTGAGATGAACGAAAAAGAGATCGGCGAGCTGCGCCGCCGTCTGCGCGCGGATAAATGCGCGGTCAACGACCTTTACGGGTGCTTTGTGAATGAGAAGAAGGAGATCGTTTCCTCCTTCCGTCAGCCGTTGGGCATGACGCCCTCCGACGATGTGGACGCGGTGCTGCAGATCATGCGCAAGGCGCTTTCCGGCACCCCGGGGAAGAATCTTCTCACCTTGCCTTTCTCCACGGAACAGGTGATGGACAGCGACGAACACCGCATGTTCTCAGCCCTGCGGACCCGCGACGCGCAAAGCGAGCCGGCGATTCAGGCGCTGTTTGAGCAGACTGCCGCCTGCCTTTCGATGGAGACGGCGTATCTGATTCTGCTGGCGCAGGACGCTTACGACGTTCCCGCCGCGGGCAGGGACGGGCCAGACGGCGAGAGCGCCGACGTGTTCACCTATTGTTTGTGCGCGATCTGTCCGGTGAAGGAGACCCGCCCCGCGCTGGGCTTCTTCCCGTCGGAAAATACGTTCCGGAGCCTGCTGGGCAACCGGGTCATCAGCGCGCCGGAGCTGGGATTTCTGTTCCCGTCCTTCGACGACCGTGCGGCGAATATTTACGATCTGCTGTATTATACGAAGAATTCCGCGGCGAATCATCCGGAGTTCATCGAGCAGGTGGTCCGCGCCGCGGTCCCCATGCCCGCAGACGAGCAGAAGGAGACCTTCAACGGCATTCTCGAAAACGCCCTTTCCGACGCCTGCAGCCTGGATCTTGCCGTGGAGCTGCGGGACGCGATCTGCGAGCAGATCGAAGAGGCGAAAGAAACGCACGCCGACGAGCCGCCCGTCGTGTCGAAAAAGGACGTGAGCCGGGTCCTGCGGCGCTGCGGCGTCGCGGAGGAGCGGGTCGAGGCCTTTGAGCGGGAGTATCAGGAAACCTTCGGCGCCGCTGACCTGCCGCCGAAAAACATTGTGAACCCGAAGCAGTTCGAGGTCGCCACGCCCGACGTGCAGATCCGCGTCGCGCCGGATCATTCCTATCTCATCAGCACCCGCACCATCGACGGCGTACCCTATATCCTCGTGCGCGCCGACAGCGGCGTGGCCGTCAACGGCATGCAGGTGCAGATTGTCGGGGAAACCGACCCGGCAGAGGGTTCGCCGGAGGAATAAAAACCGCAAAAAGCGACCGGGACCGTGAGGCCGGGGCTTGTAAGACAGTTTTATAGTTTTCTGGAAATGGCATGATCTTCGGGTCATGCCATTTCCTGTTCCATCAGTTCACTCAAAGGGATGAACCCAATCAGGTCATAGCAGATATGAATTGACTTAATCAAAGGAATGCTTTATAATTAAGTCATCCCTTAATCAAAGAGGTGGCTTATGGACATATCTGTCATGTTGAAAGCCTTGGGGGAACCTACAAGGCTTTCCATTTTTCAACAGCTCCTGATTAGAAAACACTGCGTCCGTTCTCTGTCAAAAAAGCTCGGAATTACTGAATCAGCAATCTCCCAGCACATGAAAGTGCTGAAGGAGGCCGGGCTTGTTTATGGGGAGCGGTTTGGGTACCACATCCACTACCTTCCGAAACAGGAAGCATTGGATGGACTATGCGCAGCTTTTTTTGAGATGAAACAGCAGTCGATTGATCTCTGCCGGGATCCCCGGACCTGCCAGTGTGAATTCCGGGAGAGGGGAGAGAAATGAACCTTTTTCTTGATCTCTTCCTTACGTTTGCAAAGATCGGTCTGTTCACATTCGGCGGCGGTTACGCCATGATCGCGCTGATTGAGAACACCTGCGTCGAAAAGAAACAATGGATCACACATGATGAAATGATGAACATTACTGTCGTTGCAGAGTCAACACCCGGACCGATTGCCATCAACTGCGCAACCTACGTTGGGTACAAGCAGAAAGGCATTGTTGGAGCACTGATTGCAACGATCGGAATGATCCTTCCCTCTTTCTGCATCATCTTTGCGATATCGAAGTTTTTGGATCATTTTCTTGAGATCACCTGGATCGCGCATGCTTTCCGGGGCATCAAGATCGCGGTAGGCATTCTGATCCTGGACGCTGCCATAAAGATGCTTAAGACGATGCAGAAAAAACCTTTGCCGAAGGCGTTTATGCTCTGTGCGTTTGCAGCCATGCTGCTGATCAACATCTTCTCTGTCAGGATCTCCTCTATCGTTCTGATGCTTGCCGCAGGGCTGATAAGTCTAATCATCTTCATGGTCAGTAAGCCTGCTGCGAGGGGAGGTGCCGGGAAATGATCCTTTTGGAATTATTCATCGGTTTCCTCAAGGTCGGCTGTTTCGCTTTCGGCGGCGCGTACGGTGCGATACCGCTGATTCGTGATGTCGTTCTTTCCTACGGCTGGCTGGACGATGAAATGCTGACCTATATGATCGCTGTCAGTGAAAGCACACCGGGACCGATCATGGTTAATCTTGCCACCTATGTTGGAAGCTCACAGGCTGGAGTTCTTGGGTCTTTGGTCGCAACGCTTGCTGTTGTGCTTCCGTCCTTCATCATCATTCTTCTGGTGTCTGCGCTCCTGAAGGCAGTGCTGAAAAATCCTTATGTTCAGGCAGTCCTCCGCGGGCTGAAGCCGTGCATGATCGGGATCATTCTTGCCACCGGTGTTTATATGATCATCAGAAACGGCATCGTGATTCAGGACAGCGTTTTGATGGTCCGACCTCTGATCCTGACGCTGGTGCTTGGAGCTTTATACTTCGGTTCACGGAAGATAAAAAAGGGCGGTATATCACCGATTCTGCTGATATGCATTTCCGCAGCTGCCGGAATTGCCGCCTATGGATTATAAAACTGAATACTGACCCTTACATAGCCAGAGGTTGACACGCAGTCAGCCCCTGGCCTTTTTTCATGCCCTTTTCCTGCGGCATAGGTGCACATGCGCTGCAGGGGAAGGGCTTTTTCATTATTACCCGTATAAAATAATAACGGATTCCTGCATAGTATAGAAATCCGTTATTATCAGTTAGCCAACCTGTTCAGGCAGATGCCCAAAGCGCTTTTGATACAAACCTTTCTTATGAGCACCCGTCGTGAGGCCCCGGTTTTTTTGAAACCATTCAGTTTTTACAATCCGACATATCCGCATCCCTCGATCAGCGCCTGCCCCTCGTCGGACCGGAGCCAATCCGCCAGTTTCTTCACGTTCGGGTTCGGGTTGTCCGCGCGGTAAACGGCGTAAAACTGCGCGACCACGGGATATTCGCCGGTGCGGATATGCTCCGCGCTGGGATATACCCCGTTCAGCGACAGCATTTTTACCTTGCTGTTGCCGACCATATCCTCAAAATAATAGCGGAAGGAATATCCGACGGCGCCGCCGAACAGCGCCAGCGGAGTTTTTTTCGCGTACGGCGTATCGCCCATGAACGCGTTCATCGCCGACTGGCTTCCGCTGCCCTCCAGCCGGGCGACCGGGTTGATGGGCCGGTTTGTGCCGCCCACCTGTTTCCAGTTCGTATACGTCCCGCCGTAGATCCCGCGGATCTGTCCGACGGTCAGATCATCGACCGGGTTTTTGCTGTTAACGAAAAAGACGAAGGCTTCCTTCCCGATGGGCTCATAGACAAGCTCAACGCCCTGTTCCTCTGCGTAGGCCTTTTGCTCCTCGCCGGGCGCGGCGCAGAAAAAGAGGTCCGTGTCGCCGTCGACGACCGCCTTGTACCCGCGCACGGTGTTTTTATACTGCATTTTACTGTCCGGCGCGAAGTTTTCGCCGTAATAATTGTCGTCGGAAAACGTCCCGCCCTCAAATGTTACGCAGCCCTCCGGATACACCGCGTCGACGACGGACGCGTAGACCGGCACCAGCGCCGCCGCGCCGTCCAGCACCGGCAGGTCGTCCGTCAGTTTCAGCGACGACTCCACGCGGGCCAGGTCCGAATCCGCCTCAAAGGGAAGGTATCGGCCCACGTCAACCATTTTTGCCTGAGACGCGCCGCTGAAATTGTTGCCCAGCCGCCGGGTGAGGATCGAATACAGCCCCAGATTGAAAAACGCGAACAGCAGAACTACCGACAGGAGCAACGCGATCCGGAAAGCGGATGTTTTTCGTTCAGCCGACATATCCCCACAACTCCTTTGCGATGAAATAGATGATGGAGCAGTGACGGTAGGCGTATACGTCGCAAGCGAAATGCGCCGCGGTCACAGCGATACAGATAATCAGCACGGCGATCAGGATCCGCCGGTATTTTTTCTCCGTCACGGCGACCGCCTCACATATGGGCGATGATCATGCCCGCCAGCACGATCAGGCCCGCGAAGAGAACTCCGGTCACGCCGGCGATGATTCCGAAAACCTTGACGCAGACCCGCAGCCGGTTCAGCGTCGTTTCATTCACGCCCTCCGGGGCGGTTTTTTGTTTTTTCAGAAGGCTGTGCCGGGCAATCGCGCAGCCCAGCGTGACGAACAGCGCGAGAAACGGGATCCACAGCACCGGCGTGATGAGAAAGTAATAGAGATAGGAATTCATGATGACGGCTCCTTTCAATTTACAGGCAATAGGCATTTGTCAATAGGCATTAGAATTTGTAGAATTTACCCGCTGCGTTTTATCAGAACGAAAATGTATGATATATAATCGTAAATTTGACAATTATAATCACGTTATTTCCGCTGCGTATATTTCACTGACCCTAATGCCGAATGCCGATTGCCGACAACCGTAAATTCAGATTTAACGGCTCCGCCGTTAAATCTGAATTTATTGTACCACCCTCCGCCGGTTTCTGCGCGGGAATGTAATATTTCGCCGCTCCGGCGTCATTTTTGGCAAAAAAACCGGGCTTCCCGAAAGGGAAGCCCGGCCGCGGGTCTGTTGTTTTGACTTACGGTGTTCAGACTGCTTATCTGCTCCTGAAGAAGTTGATCAGCATCTGAAGGATGACCAGCATTCTGTGAATGATGTTGGAAATCACAGTCACCTGATGGTCGTTGTACCTCAGCGGGTTGATGATGTAGCTCGGCGCTTCCTTCGCCAGCTCTACCGCCGCGGGATACTCGACGTTGTAGACTTCCTCAAACGCGAATGTCACACGGTTGAGATAGTCCGGGCTCTTTGCCGCCGCGAGGATCGCGATCTCATAGAAGGTGGAGTCCTTGTAACGGTAGAAGAAGTCGGAGACCGCGTCGGTCGCGCTGTCTGCGCCGAAGAAGATCCAGAACAGTCCGGCCAGCGCAACGTCATGAATGCCGTGCAGGTCTTCCATATCCTTCTCGGATTCCTTGAGCACCTGAATAATGCTGAGCACCAGCGCTCTCGTGTCGTCGTCGGAGAAGAGCTTCGAGACGAGCGCGGAGAGACTGTCGGAGTTGTCTGAGAAGATCACCTGTTCCACAGCGTAATCCAGCACGCGGGACAGCAGATCCGCCTTGCCCTGCTCGGTGAGCTTGATGGTGTAAGCGGCGTCGCCGTTCTTGGAGGTGAATTTCTGCGGCTTGGTGAAGTGGAGCGTCTCGGAAAGGCTTTCAACGGTGAAGTCGATCTTCAGCTCAATGTCGGTCTTGGACTTGATCAGTTCAACGACCTTGGACAGCAGGAAGTCAACGGGATCTGTCTCCGCGAAGCGGAGGTCGACGCCGGCCTTCTCGCCGATCAGATCGTAGAGATCCAGTTCATAGATCGGCTTGATGGTGTCCAGAATCACGTTGGCGGAGAACAGCAGGTTCGCGATCGCGACCTGAATGCCTTCCACCTTGTCAAAGTACACCAGCGACGGGATCACGTCTTCGATGAACGCGAGCGGATCGTCGGTGAGGTGGTCTACCGCGGTAAAGAGCGGGTTGACGATGTTTTCGACAACGTGATCCTTATCCGCTTTGAACTGTTTGGTCGTCTTGATGCCGGTGCAGCCCAGGGCCTCCAGCAGCGGGACGATACCGTAGGAGTAGCCGTCATAGCCCATCGCTCTGAGCGGGATCGCGTCGAGCAGCGTGAACTCAAGGTCTCCGCCTTCCACAAGCAGGAAGCGAAGCAGCGGCTCCAGCGGCTTGAGGGTCTTGATCAGCGCCTTCTTGAACGCGGCTTTATCGCCGGCCTTGAAGTTGAAGGTCATGTTGTCCCACGCGTGCAGGTCGATGCCGAGCTGTTCGAAGATGCCCAGGTCGATCAGCACGTCGGGCAGGTTGAGATTCGTCAGGAAGTTCTTGATTCCCTGTGCGATCTTTTCGGCGTTTTCGGGGGTCAGCAGGTCCTTCACAAGGAAGTCGACCGCCGCGCCAAGATCTTCCGCGCCGCCGAGCTGCTCGCCGAAGATGACGACCACGTCGTCCGCGAAGTCACCGAGGTGCTCCGCCATGTATTCGGCCTTTTCCTTGGTCCACAGGGAGGTCTCGCCCTTCGGGATCTCATTCTTGGAGGTGCCCATCCAGTCGTCCTTCGCGCCGATGTTGCCGGAGGTGATCCACTTGATCTTGGGAGCGGTCATTTCAACGCGCTCGGGGAACAGAAGGTGAACCACGGAAAGGATGGATTCGGGATAATTCTTAACTACGTTGCCGAGGATCTGATCGATGATGTCGCGAACGCCCTCGTCCTCGATGTTGTCCGCGATCAGGCCCGCGATCAGGTCGTAGTTGTCCTCAAAGATCACCTGCTTGATGACATAATCGAGGATTCTTACAAGAAGCTCTGCTTTGCCGTCGCCGGAAAGCTTGATCGTGTAAGCGTCGTCGCCGTTGGCGGAGGTGAACTTGATGGGATCGGTGAAGTGTACGCTGTCCGCAAGGGTTTCAAGTGAGAAGTCGAACGTCAGGTTGATACCGGCTTTTTCGGACGCGAGGTCGGAAAGCATGCTGAGCAGGAACTTCAGCGGATCGGCGGCAAGCTCGTCAAGATTGATGCCGTCGCCCAGCAGCGCGCCCAGATCGACGTCATAGATCGGGCGGATCGTATCCAGCAGCACGTTGACCGCAAAGAGCAGGTGGCTGAAGGAGACCTGCAGTCCGCCGACCTTTTCGAAGTAGATCAGCGAGGGGATCACTTCGTCGATGTAAGCCATGGGATCGGCGATGATCTTGTCAAGCAGCGAGAAGACCGGGTCGATCAGGTTCTTGACGATGTTGTCGGGATCCGCAATGAACTCTTCGGTGGTCTTGAGGTCTCTGCATCCCAGCGCTTCCAGCAGCGGGACAAGGCCGTAGGAGTAACCGTCGTAGCCCAGCGCGGTCACCGGGATGTCGCCCAGCGAAATATCCTGCTCCGCCAGCAGGAAGCGAAGTACGGGTGCCAGCGGGTCGAGAATTTCGATCAGCGCGTTCTTGAACGCGGCCTTATCGCCGTCTTCAAAGTCGAAGGCCATTTCGTCCCATGCGGTCAGGTCGATGCCCAGCTTGCCGAACAGGTCGAGATCGTTCAGAAGGGCGGGAAGCTCAAGGCCGCCGAATGTGTCTTTCAGGGTGGCGGCAAGGTTGTTCGCGGTTTCGGCGGTGAAGAGGGTGCCGATGAAGTAGTCGAGCGCCTCGTTCATGGTGCGGGCTCCGCCGATGTTGTCGCGCAGCGCGGCGATCACGTAATTGATGATGGTTTCAAGATGCTCGGACATGTAAAGCGCTTTTTCGCGCGTCCAGTGCGTCTTGGTGAGCTCTTCGTTGCCTTCGGTCCAGTATTCGGCGTAATCGGTTGCGCCGATGTTGCCCTCGGTGATCCAGTCGATCCCTGCGGGCATCTCGTATCTCTGCGGGACGAGAAGCTCCGTGACCGCGGCGATGGATTCATCCTGCTTTGCGACCACGTTGTCGATGATGGTCTGTACGAGCTCGGGAAGTTCGGCGGGTTCGCCGTCTTCACTCTTGGCGAACATTTCGATCAGCTGCGGCAGCAGCTCGTCGTTCGCGCCGATCTCGTCAAGCAGATACCGGACCACATACAGGAACAGGTCCGCGGGAACGCTCTCGATATAGGGCATGTAGCTTTCCTTGCCCTCGAGCGCGAAGGGGGATACGGTGCGGTAGCCCTTGTTCCACGTTACGTCGCTGCCCGCGTAGGCAAGCTTCGAGAACAGCTCATCAACGTCGATCAGGCTGAGAAGCGCGGCAATGTCGAAGCCGGATTCCTCTTCGCCCTCGCCGGCTTCGGGATCCGCGGGGATGGGCTCGCCGGTTTCGGGATCGGTCTCTTCTTCCTCGGAGCCGCCGATCAGGCCGACGAGGCTGTTGACGAGGCCGGAGGCGGAGGTCAGGTCGATGCCCATTCCCTCAAGGTCGAGCATACTGCCGAGGTTGATCTCGATCGTCGTTTCATCAACAGCCGAAACGGTATCGGGGGGCGCCTGAGAACAGTCGGTCGTGTAATATGCGCTCGCCGAATATTTAATATTCTCCTTCAGCTCACCCAGAAGCGGCATGATAAGACCGTAGTTGAGCGCAAACGCGAGGTTCGGAAGCGCCTGGAGGATGAAATCGAGCGGATCGCCGGAAAGCTTGTTGATCACCTGATCAAAGCCATCCGCGACGCAGGTCGCAAGATCATACAGAGTCCCGACGTTTCCGTCCGGGAGATCCTCCGCGCCGAGGGCGTTAAGGATCGGGGCAAGCGCGTTATTGAAGCCCGGGTTTCCTTCAAAGGACATATTGAGCCAGATGTTTTCCAGCGTAACGTTAACGGTAATGATGCTGTACGCTTTGCCGCTTGCTTTGATCGTTTTTTCCCGGATATCGACCTGCTTGCTGGTCGTTTTATTCGCCAGAAGCGCAAGGATGATCGGTTCAACGCCGGCAAGACCCGCGGTGAGTGCGTCAATAAAGCTCTCTTTGTCGTGGACGCCCCACTCGAGCGCAAGCTTGCCGTCTTCATCGACAAGGCTCGGATCATTCCACGGATTGACGGTGACCTTTTCCTGCGCAGCGTCATACACGGGATCGTAAGTGACGGCCGCGAGCTTTGCCTTGATTTCGGGGTAATCGTTCAGGATGCTCCGCGACGCAAGCTGGTTCGGAAGAGCGTAAAGCCCCAGTTTTTCGAGCGCAGAGCGCAGCGAACAAAGGTTCGGCTTGATCGTGAAATTGAACGTCGCGCCCGATTGGGTGATCTGGTACGTTTCCGGAAGCTGCGTTGCCCAGACCGGCGCAAAGTTATCGATCACGATCGGATACACCAGCGAGATCAGCGTATTGACAAGGCTGTCGCTGAAAATGAAGTCCTTCACGGTATCTCCGAGCGACGAAAGATCGAAGCTGTCGCCGAGCAGGCCCTTGACAAGATCGCTTTCGAGAAGCAGTTTGATCTTTTCGTAGGCTTCCTCGCGTTTTTCGGCGTCGACTTTGTAGTCCGCGTTGCGTGCCACGTCGGCCACCGTGACAAGACGGAGGATATCCGTCATCGTCTCTTTTTCAAACTTATAAGCGGAGAGACCCTTGGTCGCGTCGTAATTCATGAACGCGAAGAGGGCGTCCTTCACCGCGTTGTACTTCTCGACCGCCTCGGCGGAAATGTCAAAGTTGTCCGTCGCCGCGAGGAAGTCGTAATGACGCGCGTCAAGCTGCGCGAACACGGTCTGCAGCTGGTTGTAGTTGGCAACCGAGACCTGGTCGGAGGTGTCGATGGTGTAGCCGTACTGCGCCACGAAGCCGGCGTAAAGATCATAGGCGTTGTTGATCTTCGCCTCGACCTTCGCGTTGAGCGCGGCGTAAACGCCGTCGATCTTTGCGGTCATGACCGCGTCAAGGCCGTTCATGACCGATTCGGCAAAGTCCGCGTCAAAGGCGCGCAGCTCCGCGACGAACGCGCGCAGATTGGAATACCAGCCGTCTCTGGCGCTGAGGATATCGTAAAGCTCGTTTTCGCTCGCGTCAAGGGAGAAGGGAGCGAACGCCGTGTTGTAAACGCTGACGTACTGGTTGAACGTTACGACGTAGTTGTATTCGGACAGCAGCGTGTTCAGCTCGTCAAGTCTGGCGGCCAGTTTGTCGAACACGTCGTCGCCGAAGACAAGCTTCACGTTGGCTTCCGCATACTGTTCCGTCAGCGAGGTCTGAATGCCGGTGAGCTCGGTAACGGAAGCGCTGAGCAGTTCGCCCGCGTTTGCGGCCGTTGCCATCCAGGTGCGGTCATAATTCTCGCATCTGGCATAAGCAGCGTCAACGACAGGCTTCACGTCCTCACGCAGGACCGCGATCTCCATGGCGTTCTGGATCTCGGCTTTTCTTGCCTCAACCGCAGTTCTGTCGACGATCGGGGCGTCGCCGGATTCAAAGTAAGCGTAAACCTCGTCGTCGCCGATGTCGCAGTAGGAGGTATAGGCGGTGTCGATCTCATTGTAGAGCGAGACGAGCTGCGCCTTGGTAAACGCCGAAAAATCGGTTGCCAGCTTTTCGTTCAGTTCCGCAATGATCCGGACGTACTGCGCGATGGTTACGGAGATTTTCAGTGCGGCGAGATCGTCCGCAAGCGTCGGGAAGAAATGGGCGACGATCGTCCTGTTAAAAGCGGACTCTGCTGCGGCTTTCTTCTCGACCACGTTCTGGTAGACGGGAGCGATCACGGATTCGCCCTGCGCGATCTGCGCGGCGCGGTCCAGCGCGAAAATCGGCTGCGCGTTATTTACGGCAGTCTCCAGCGCGCGAAGCGCGGAGATGTCGACGCTCGCGGAGGCGTTTTCGCTCTCCTCTGGGGTTGCGTTGGCAAGATAATGGTGCCAGGTTGTCACCGTGTTGCAGTTCTCTTTTGCCTCCGTCGTATAATAATGATTAACATGCTTATACGTGATCTTGTAGCCGGCGGCGTTGTAGGAATCGCCGGTGATGCTGCTCAGGGAAGCAACGTTCATCAGGCTGGCTACGCCGGCGACAGTGACCGTCACGTTCACGGCGGAATACGTATTGTTCGATGCGCTGTTTCCGCTCTTCACTTCTGTGCTGACAGAATAATTGCCGCCGAGGGCGTTGACGATATTCGCCACGTTGTACGCGGCGTAATCGGCGTCGCCCATTCTGCTTTTGAGCTGCGTCTTGATCTGGTCGCGCACTTTGGTCGAGGTGCGGTAGTCGCTGTTGGCTTCAGACGTGCCGTTTTTTCCCTGGTCGGCGCTGCTGTTGATCAGCGCGGCCTGACGGAAAACGGCAAGGTAAGCCTTCGCGGCAAGATAAACGTTGCCGGTTCTGTCGACCAGGACCGTGTTCTGTGTTCCGCTGATTTTCGCATCCTTGACGCCGTCCGCCTTGAGCGCGTTGATCAGCGCGGTCCAGTTGCCGCCCGTCACGTCGCCCGTCCCCGCCGCAAGGGCGGAGAAGCTGACGCTGACGCTGGTCATGATCATCAGAGCAGCCAGAAAAACAGCAAGCAGTTTGCCTGAGGTTCTCTTGGTGAATGTGGTCATTAACATCTTCCTTTCGTAAGATTATTTTGCGTGGTTATATGTAAATCGGCGTTTTCAGCCGAGAACGCACGGTAAATGCGCGCGGTATTGACAAACAAAGCTTTTTCGGAATATAATAAACGCGGAAAGGGGGCACAGCCGTGTCGATCTCATTGGATATGCTCTATAATATGATTTATCTGCCCGGATTCGCGGCGACGCTGCTCGCAAACCGCTGCTGGCGGTATAAATACGGCGAGACGAGGCTTCGTTCCGTCATATATATCGTCATTATGATCGGCTTCGGCTTCTGGGGCTCGCATCTGGGCGCTTACGTTTATAACTGGGTCCACAACGCGATGGAGATCCCGGGATACTTCTACCGCACGATCTTCGGCACGATCGTCACCGTCGTCGCCGTGACGCTGATCGCCGTTGAGATCGAAAAGCGCGTCCGCCGTTACCTGCGCGAGAAGAAGGGGAAACAGATCCGCGAGGTTTATCTCCGGGATACCTACGATCTTCTGCAGCCGGGGGCGATGATCCTCATCCTGACCACCAAGGTCCGCTGCCTTGCCGCCGGCTGCTGCTTCGGGATCCCCTGCGAATGGGGCCCCTATTCGGAAAAGCTGCATAGAAACGTATTTCCCGTTCAGCTTGCCGAAATAACGCTGTCGGCGATCATCATTTTCGCCGCTTATAAGTTTATTCACTCAAAGTCCTACCGGCGGGGCGCCGCGCTGTTTTTCAGCGGCGGGCTCTGGTGCGTGGGCAGGTTTGGACTTGAATACCTGATGTATTACCCGGATTACGACCGTCAGTTTTTCGGTTATTTCACGCTCTGGCAATGCGCCTGCGTCCTGATCACCGCGGTCTGCGCCGCCGTGCTTGTCGTTCTGTATGTGCGTTATCCCGCCGAGCCGCGGCCGAGAACGCTGAAGGCGGCGGTGCGAAAGGCGGAGCGGGCGAAAACGAAGAAACACCGCGGAAAAAAACGGTAAAGACAGACAGAAGAAACGATTATTATTGACTTTAGTATACTCTGCATATTATTATAATATATATTTATAAACTTTTGATAAACAAAAGGGTAATTTTCTGCATTATATTGACATATGTTTATTTTTTGTTGAAATTATATAATCTGCGCGCCGTTTTATGGTGTATATGACAAAACAAAATGCTGAGAGGTGAGACGGATGTTCGGTATTCTGACGATGGTTCCGCAGAATTCAAAACGGATCAAAGAGCTGACCGGGCAGTATTTTCACCGGGACGAGGTGATGCTTTATCACGCGGACAGCAAGCAGACGCTGTTTGATATTCTGTCAAAAGAGCACGTCGACCTTGCCCTCATCAGCAACAGAAACATTCCGGATGCGGAAATGATCGATATTGTGCAGACCATGCAGATCCGGTACGGCAGGACCCTGATCGTGGTGATCACACGGCAGGAGGACCGGGAGCTGGCCATGAAGCTGTACCGCCTGGGAATGGACGAATGGATCACAAGGCCCTACGACGCCCTTGAAATCAGCCTGCGCTGCCGCGCCATGCTGCGAAGGACAAAAGATCAGGCCGCCGGCAATCTCAGGATCGGCGATGTTTCCGTCGATTATGACCGCTTTGAGGTAAAGACGGACGGCCGCGTCATTCATTTCGCAAAGAAGGAGTTTTTGCTGCTGCACCTGCTGCTTTCAAACCCGGAAAAAGTATTCACGAAAGCGGAGCTGATGGAACGGGTCTGGGGCTACGACAGCGACAGCGACGAGGCCACCGTTGCCGTCCATGTGGGCAGGATCAGAAAAAAACTGGGAGCTCCGTCTGCCCTAGAGATCGTTCCCGTTCGGGGCGTCGGTTACAAAGCCGTGATCCGGCAGGACCCGCGTCAATAATGACGATGCGACAAGAAGGGCGCCGTTTTTTTGGGGAGTGAGACGCATGGAGCGGAACAGGATCGACGGCGGGCAGGCCTTTGACTTCGGCAGGACCGCCGCCGCGTACGCGTTATACCGTGATATTTACCCGCAGGAGCTTTACGACCGGCTGCGCTCTCTCGGCGTCGCCGCGGACGGGACCGCGTGGCTGGATCTGGGCACGGGGACAGGCGTTCTGCCGAAAAATCTCTACAACCCGAAGGCGAGCATCACGGGAGCGGATGTTTCTGCGGAGCAAATCGGTCTCGCACGGCGGGAAGCCGGGGAGAACGGATGGAAGATCAATTATATTGTCGCGCCTGCCGAATCCACCGGTCTGCCAGATCACGCTTTCGACGCGGTCACCGCGGCCCAGTGCTTCTGGTATTTCGACCGGGAGCGGATGAAAACGGAACTCCGGCGGCTGCTGAAGCCCGGCGGGACGCTGATCAAGATCGTGATGGACTGGGATCTTTCCGATCCGGTCGCGGCGCGCAGCGTGGAGCTTGTGCGCGCGTTCAATCCGAAATGGACCGGCGGCAGGGGCGTCGGCGACGATATCTTTGACGATCTGTTCCCCGGAAGACAGACGGAATCGTTTTTCGCAGATCTGCCCTTTACCCGCGAAAGCTGGCACGGCAGGATGTGCGCCTGTCGGGGAACCCTCGCCTCGATGGACGAAGCGACCTTCCGGGCGTGGGAGCGGGCGCATCTGCGGTATCTTGATTCCTGTCCGGAGGAGTTTACAGTCCGGCACAGGATTGTTTATTCGCAATTTGTTCTGTGATTTATATAAGGGGAAGATGAATATGGCAAGCGATCTGACGCTGCCCGTAGACGGCGGCTTTTTGAATCTGCGCGTCGGGGCGATCATAGAGAAAAACGGGAAAGTGCTGATGGTCCGCAACCCGGCGGTGGATTATCTCTACTCCGTCGGCGGGCGGGTATCATTCGGCGAGACGCTGGAGCAGGCGGTGCTGCGGGAAGTGCGGGAGGAGACCGGCGTCCCGCTCGGGATCGACCGGCTGGGCTTTGTGCACGAGGCGTTCTTTACCGGCGACTGCGGTAAGGCCGACGGGAAACCGGTGCAGGAGCTGTCCTTCTATTTCTATATGAAAACGCCGGAGGATTTCTCACCCGTATGCGGGAGTCTGTCCAGCGAGGGACACGGGGAGTCCCTTGTCTGGCTCGACCCGGAAAGCGACGTAAAATACTTCCCCGCGTTTTTCCGCGAAGAGCTGAAGCATCCGTCCCCCGGCGTGAAGCACATTGTGACCGACGAGAGGATTCCGTTATGAACGAAGAAGAATTATTGAAGCAGTATTACGAGACCCACGACGAGGAGGGGCGGCTGCTGTCCCGGCACGGGCAGGTGGAATATATCACCACGATGAAGTATATTCACGACTGCGCGGAAAAGACGGGCGCGAAACGGATTCTGGAAATCGGCGCGGGCACCGGCAGATACAGCGTGCCCCTTGCGAAAGAGGGGTTTTCCGTCACCGCGGTGGAGCTGATCGTGCGCAATCTCGACGTTCTCCGCGGGAAGCTCGACGGCGGCGAGGACCTCACTGCGCTGCAGGGGGACGCCATGGATCTTTCCCGCTTCCCCGACGACAGTTTTGATATGACGCTTTTACTGGGGCCGATGTATCATCTGTTCTCCTTCGACGATCAGAAAAAAGCGCTGTCGGAGGCGGTCCGGGTGACGAAGCCGGGCGGGTATCTCCTTGTCGCCTACTGTATGAACGAGCCCACCGTGATCCAGTACGTGTTCCAGCGGGAGAACCTGCGTCAGGTGCTTGAAAACCGTATGCTCACGCCGGACTGGCACTGCGTCAGCGAGCCGAAGGAGCTGTTCGAGCTGGTCCGCGTTGAGGATATCGCCGCGCTGGACGAAACCGTGAGCGTCACCCGCGAAAAACTGGTCGCGACGGACGGTGCGACGAACTATATGAGAGAATTCATCGACGCTGCGGACGACTTCACCTTTGAAAAATGGATGGAATATCATCTGTCGGTCTGCGAGCGGCAGGACCTGATCGGCGCGTCCCACCATACGCTGGATATTCTGCGGAAGAAGGGGATTTAAGATCGTGATTTGCAAAGAATTATCGCCCGGATCGTTCCGTATGAAAGGAAGTTCCGCGACGACCTGCTGGATCTTGACGTGTATTATTTATGGGCTACCGGTTCGTTGACGAGGATCACGTGGAGAAAAAATTATGAAGCATGATTATATCAAAGACGTTTCGGATTTTATTTTTCTCTCCGACGCGCCGGAAAAGGCAGACATTATTTTTATCCCCGGCGGCTCGTATCCGGAGCTGTCCGAGCGGGCGGCGCAGCTTTATCTGCAGGGCTTCGCGCCGCTGATTCTGCCCTCCGGCAGATACAGTATCAAGCACGGGGCGTTCCTCGGCGCAAGAACGAAAAAGGAGCTGTATGAGGGCCCGTATGAAAACGAGTTCGAGTTCATGAAGGACGTGCTCAGAAAAAACGGCGTGCCGGAGAACGCGATCCTGAAGGAGGACCGCTCGCAGTATACGCAGCAGAACGCCTTTTTCTCCCGCGCCGTGACCGACGCGCAGGGACTGACGATCGAAAAGGCGGTCATCGTCTGCAAGGCGTTCCATGCGCGGCGGTGCCTGACCTACTGGCGGCTCGCCTACCCGCAGACGCGGTTTTGCATGGTTCCCGTCAGCCCGGACGGGATCACGAAGGAAAACTGGTTCAAAACGGAAAAGGGCGTCGACCGGGTCCTCGGGGAGCTGGCCCGCTGCGGCGAGCAGATGCGCGGAGATATCAAGGCGGCGCTCGGCTTTGAACAGAATACGTAGAAAAACGAAAAATCCGAGCCGCTCTTCCGAAGGGAAGGGAAGAAAGGAGTCGGATTTTTTTGTTTGTTTTTGAACGATAAAAAGATTGCTGCATGGTTTGATGGATCGAAGCAAAATCATTTGCCGGCGCAAATTGTGAAAGATCCGGCTTTCGCCGAATGTGAAAAAAGAACCCGACCCGCCAACCAAATCAAAGATTTGGGGCGGGTACCCCGGAACCTTGTTACTCGCTCTGCTCGTAATGAAAGTTGCCCACGTTCGCGCAGCGAGCACTTCACATGCGCAGCATATTTTACGCGCACAGCGCATTTCACTTGCCCGCAAGGGCAAATTTCGTTGCAAAAGCAGCCTTTCGGCTGCTTTTGCTGGTGCGCCTGACAGGGCTTGAACCTGCATGCCTTGCGGCACAAGATCCTAAATCTTGCGTGTCTGCCAATTCCACCACAGGCGCGTTTTTATTGCGTTTATCATTATAGCAAAATAAGGGGACGGATGCAAGCGTAAATTCTGATTTATGCGCGAGCGCATAAATCAGAATTTCTCGTGTTTGCGCAGCAAACACATATCGAATGCTCGCTTGCGAGCATATATCGAGTTGAC
>CACYHJ010000008.1:0-4892 GCA_902774165.1 Oscillospiraceae bacterium | reverse complement strand
CGCTCGATATGTCGGCTGTGCCGACTCGATATGCCGCCTATGGCGGCTCGATATGCGTCGCAGGCGACGCAAGACGGGGCGCAAGCGCCCCGTTAAATCTGAATTTACATCACAGCATCGACACAATTTTTCTTTTATATTGCAGAAATTCTTCCGTCAGGTTGAAATCCGCCGGGCGGGGCTTCGGCGCGTCGATTACGATCTCGTTTGTGATCCTGCCGGGCTTGCCGCCCATGATATAGATCCGGTCCGAGAGCAGGATCGCTTCGTCGATGTCGTGGGTGATGAACAGCGTCGAGAGCTCGATCTCCCGCATTACGCCGAGATACCATTTGTGCATGGCGGATTTCGTCAGCGTGTCCAGTGCGGAGAAGGGCTCGTCCAGCAGGGCGACGCCGGCGGCGGAAAGATAGGTGCGCAGCAGCGCCGCCCGCTGCCGCATGCCGCCGGAGAGCTGGGAGGGATATTTTTTCTGGCATCCCTCCAGCCCGAATTTCTCAAATTCCGCCCATGCTCGCTCCCGGGCCTCGCTTTTCTTCACGCCCTTGATCACCAGCGGCAGGGCGGCGTTGTCCAGCACCGTCATATAGGGCAGCAGCAGATCCTTCTGCAGCATGTAGCTGATCTTGCCCGGCGTTCCCGTGACGTTTTCATCCCCCAGCAGGACCCGTCCCGCGTCCGGCTGATACAGACCCGAGATCACGTTGAACAGCGTGGTTTTTCCCGCGCCGCTCTGCCCTAAAAGACAGACCAGCTCGCCCCTGTTCAGATGCACGGTGATGTCGCTGATCACGGGATCGCCGCCGAAGGATTTCGTTACGCCCTCAACGGTCAGCGACCGCTCAACCGCCGAGGTATTCATTGGTGAATCCGATGCCTGCGGGCAGTTCTTTCTCAAGAAGACCGGTGCCGTTCAGCCAGCCGTAGAACGCGTCCCAGCGGGCGGGGTCGATATAGCCCCAATACGGCGCGTCGGAAATGTATTCCTTCGACAGGTATTCCTGACTCTGCTTCACAAGCTCTTCGGCGTCGGCAAGCACGCCGTCGGTATCGCTGTCGATCAGGATCTGCGCAGCTTCCGCGGGATTTGCCGCGGCATATTCATAACCCTTGCGGACCGCGCCCATAAACGCCTTCGTGATCTCCGGGTTCTGCGCCATATAGTCGTCGTTGCCGATGATCACGGGAGTGTAATAGTCAAAGGTTGCGTCGATATCCTTGAAATAAAACCAGTCGAAATCGAAATTCTGGATCTGCGCGTTGATTGCGCTCCAGCCGTAAAATACCCAGACCGCGTCGGTCTGCTTCGCGGTGAGCGCGCCCGGCTCGTCTGTGATGGTGTTGGGGATCCGTTTCACTTCGTCCCAATTGCCGCCGTCCTTTTCGACCAGCGTCTGCAGCATGGCAAGCTCGATGGGGGAATCCCAGGTGGAATAGGTCTTGCCCGCAAGCCCCTTCGCGCTTTCGATACCGTCGCCCTTGCGGGAGATGATGCCGGAGGTGTTATGCTGTAGGATCGCCGCGATCGCGGTGACAGGCAGCGGCTCGGCAGCGGTGTACGCCGCCGCAAGGGTGTCCTGCGCGTCGATGCCGAAGGGCGCCCAGCCGGACGCCACCAGCTGCGTGGACGTGTCGCCGTCCACGAAAAGGATTTCCACATCCAGACCTGCGTCGGCGAAATAGCCTTTTTCCTTTGCGACGTAAAGTCCGGTGTGGTTTGTGTTCTGCGTCCAGTCGAGGGCGAATTTGATTTTGGTTAGGCCGTCCGCCGCGGTCGTCGCGACCTCGTCGGCGTCCGGGGTTTCCGTTGTTTTTTCTTTGCACGCCGCGAGGCAGAACAGCATCGCCGCGGCAAGAAGAAGGCAAATGATTTTTTTCATTTTTATTCCATTCCTTTCTGTAATGGATATGTTCTGATTTATCGGGCTGTCGCCCGACCGGCAATCGGCATTCGTATTGTAAATTTGACGCCTGCTTTTTGATATTACATCCATCGTCATATTTACAATTCTGTATATTTTACAAGACAATCTCGAATATTATGCTGAGCGTCTATTTGACAGACACGATTGCCGAATGCCGATTGACGATTGCCGGTAAATTCTGATTTATCGCTTTGCGATAAATCAGAATTTGCGTCTCTCCCACGGCATCAGAATCTTCCGAAGCAGCGTCACCAGCAGCATCAGAAGAAGGCTGATGACCACGATCAGAAGGATGACCGCGAACATTTTGTCAAACGCGTAGGCTTTTTTGACCTTGGTCATATAAACGCCCAGCCCGTCGAAGCCGCCGAGCCATTCGGCGATCACCGCGCCGACGATGGCGTAGGATGCGGAAATCTTCAGCCCGGAGAAAAAATGGGTCAGCGAGGCCGGGAATTTGATATAGCGGAACACCTGAAGATTTCCCGCGCCCATGCTGCGCAGAAGGGAAATCTCGTCCGGGTCGACGCTTTTGTAGCCGTCCAGGAGCGCCACGGTGATGGGAAAAAAGGTGGTCAGCACCACAAGGGCGATCTTCGGCTGCATCCCGTAGCCCATCCACAGCACCAGAAGCGGCGCGACGGCGATGGTGGGGATCGTCTGCGTGATCACCAGCAGCGGATACGCCGCCTGATAGAGGATGCGGAACCGGTCCATCAGCGAGGCGAACAGGAACGCCAGCGCCACGCCGAGCCCAAGCCCCGCAAAGGCTTCCGCCAGCGTCGTTTTCGCGTGCCGCATCAGCACGGGGAATTCTTTCACCAGCGCAGCGCCCACCGCGCCGGGGGAGGGCAGCATCGACGCGGGGATCGCGCCGAATCCGCACACGGCGGCCCATACGCCCACAAGCAGCGCGAGGGCGAGCGCCGGCGAGAGCTTACTCGTGATATTTCGATATTTTTCGGTCAATGGTCATGACTCCTTCTTCGGGCTTGTAGGAGACCTTGATATAGGACGTTACGCCGGGGCAGCCCGCGCGAAGCGCCACGTGCTGGCACTCCTTGACGATGTCCATGAGCTGATCGTAATCGTCGCCCTCAATGGTGGTCTCGAAGGGCCCCACGTAGTAATTGAGACCGGTGGACGCGATATAGGCGATGACCTCGTCCACGATGCGGCAGGTCTCGTCGTCGTCGAGCGTTGCCGGTAATACCTGAATTGCCACACTTGCCTGCATAAGAAAAACCTCCGGTTTTTAATTGATAATGGACAATGGAGACTGAATAATTTCGGAAGCGCTGACGCGCCTTTTTATTACATTTTTCATTGTTCATTGAAAAAGGCGAACCCCCGCGGATAATCACACGGGGGTTCGTCTTTTTTCCTACGCCGGCATTATCCGTATCAGGTTCGAGGGTTCCGCTTTCGCGATCTCAGCCGGCTTTGCCAGCACCCCTTTCAATTTTCGTGATAATAATAGCACAGGATGGCGGTTATGTCAATAGATTATTTGCTCTGGAGGTTTACAAATGGGGCTGTTGCATTAAGTCCCACAAAAAAACGACCGGGTAGCCCGAAAGGGTTGCTCGGCCGTTGCTTTCATAGTATAATTTAATTGCAACAAAAACCACACTGAAAGCGAGATAATTGTACTATGAAAAACGACAGAAATCAAGTGGTAATGCCCATAAATCTTGAGATAAATATACCGGAGGATGATCCGGCACGAATGGTGGACGAGATCTGCGAGGAATTGGATTACACAAAAGTCTATGCTGAATACGGTCGGACATGGAGAAAGGTATGTCCTGAAACGATGTTCAAGATCATCGTATACGGGTATGTGAACGGACTGTATTCCAGTCGGGATATCGAAAAAGCATGCCGTCGGGATATCTGCTTCATGTGGCTATTGAACGGAGAACCGGTGCCGGATCATACCACGATCAGCAGATTTCAGAACGGCAAGCTGGAAAATGCGATCGAGGACTTGTTCTACCAATTCGTCATGCATCTGAACCGTATAGGAGAAGTGGATTTTGAAAACGTCTTCATAGACGGAACAAAAATCGAAGCCAACGCAAACAAATACTCTTTCGTATGGCGAACTGCAGTGGAAAAGAATTATGAGAAGCTGCAAAAGAAGCTGGAAGCGTTTACGGTTTTGTTGAGGGACGTCTATTCACTGCCGGACACCATGACCGCGGAGGATTGCGGCATCTATCTGTCAGAGCTTGCAAAAACGATACAACTTGTATTCAGACACGGTAAAGGGCAGAATAAAACGCAATTACAGAGGGATATCGAGCAACTGACGGAACTGCTTGACCGGAAATACAAATACATCAACTATCTGAGTGAATTTCAAGGGAGAAAGAGCTTTTCCAAAACAGACAGAGCTGCCACCTTCATGAGGATGAAAGAGGACTACATGAAAAACGGGCAGTTGAAGCCCGGCTACAACGTGCAGATTGGCGTGGAGAACGAGTATATCATCGGCGTCAGTCTGTTTCCGAACCCCACGGATGTGAATACGATGATCCCCTTTTTGGAGAGAATGAGAAGAAATACGGGAAGGATCATTAAGAATGTGATCGCAGACGCCGGATATGAAAGCGAAGAAGGATACAGATATTTAGAAGAAAACAACCAGACCGCATACATCAAACCGCAGAACTATGAGATCGGGAAAACGAGGAAATATCAGAGAGATCGGTTCAAGATCGAGCATTTATGCTATGACGCCGAACCGGATCAATATATCTGTCCTGATGGAAGAAAACTGACCTACCAATATACAAGCAGAAGCAAAAGCTCAAACGGCTATGAAATACAAAAAAGTGTTTACCGCAATGAGAGCTGCGTGGGATGCCCGTACCGGGAGCAATGCCACAAATCAAAGTATGACCAACGGACGATAAAAGTATCGCATACTTTTGAATCACTCAGACAACAGTCGTATGAAAA
>CACYHJ010000007.1 GCA_902774165.1 Oscillospiraceae bacterium | reverse complement strand
ACCCGCTGTTTTGATTTTACCTGTTGCTCCATGCGGCCGCCTCCGGACGATAATACTTTTATAATCCTTTTTATAGAATAACACAATTTTTTCTGTATTGCAATGCAAAGAAGCCCTCAAATAACGATTCTGAGCATTTTTTACGTTTTTTATACTCTCAGCCGATACCGGCGGTATCCGCCAACTGCGCCGGGTTTTCTTTGTTGACCCCGGGCGTGAATTGTTGTATAATAATTCCGTCAGACAGAATTATTCCGGAGGTGGATCCTATGGCCGCGAAGACCCAGACGCCGGAACGGCAGCGCAGGGCCGCGCTGAAAAAGCAGCGCGAGATCGCGAAGTGGGAAAAGGAAAAGGCGCGTCCGAAACGCAGGACGTACCTGATCTATATGGTTTTTCTCATCTGCCTTGTCTATATCACGGACGAGATTGCCTCGCAGATCTGCGCGCAGATGAAAACGGAGATCGCGGGGGACCTGTTCGCGAAATTCGGCGACAGATCCCTCTCCACGCTGGGCACGCTGGAGCTGATCTCCTACCCCTGCATCGCCGTATCCCTGTTTTACAAAACGCTGTCGGACCGCTACGGCCGCCGGCTGTTTCTGGTCGTCAACACCTTCGGCATGGCGATCGGCATGACGCTGATCTTCCTGTCGGGCAATATCCCGCTGTATATCGTCGGCTACTGCGTGATCTCGTTCTTCGTGCCCCACGATATGCAGGTGGTGTATATCATGGAGACCGCCCCGGCGAAGCACCGGGCGAAGATCTATTCTCTTGTGCGCTCGGCGGCGACGCTGGGCGTGATGCTGATCCCGCTGCTGCGGCGGGTCTTTTTGCAGGATCAATCGCAGTGGCGTATGGTCTTTCTCGTGCCCGCGATCCTCGGGCTTGCCGCGTCGTTCCTCGCACTGCTGTTCTCCCGCGAGACGGACGCCTTCATCGACTCCCGTCTGAAATACCTGAAGATGAGCGAGCAGGAGCTGCGGGCGGAAAAGGAGCGGAAAGACGTGCAGAACGCGCAGGGCGGCTTTTTCGCCGCGCTGAAATTCGCCCTGCGGCACAAACAGCTGCGCTGGCTGTATATCCTGATGGCGTTCCACAATCTGGGCTTTATCATCACGATGAACTATCAGCCCATGCTCTCCTACGGCTATGCCGGGAATCTCGTATCCTCCGGCGGGGCGAAGACGCTCGACGACGCGCTGAACGCGGTATCCTCCGGCGGCGGCGCGGTGACGCAGGCGCTGTTCCTGTTTGCGGTCGGCAGCGCGGTATTCCAGTTCATCGTCGGCTTTGTCTCGGATAAGCTCGGGCGCAAACCCGCCGCCGCGATGATGTCCGCCCTGACGCTGACGACGCTTCTCCTGTTCACCTTCGGGGCGCGTCTTGCCTGGAACCCGTATTTCGTCGGCTTCATGACCGGCGCGTGCGTGGGCTCCTTCTGGTCCGTGGGAGATATCAACGTGATGATGATGTCCGAATCCGCGCCGACCAACCTGCGCTCCTCCGTCGCCTCGTCCGCATACGTGATTCAGGCGCTCGGCACCGTAGCCGGCATGGCGATCCTGCTGCCGACGCTCGGGGCGCTGGGCAATTCCGTCGTCAGCACCGTGATTCTCTGCATCTCCGCGCCGGGCATCCTGGCAGGGCTTCTGCTCGTGCTGACGAAGACGCGCGAGACGAAGGGGACAAACCTCGACACCGTCACCGGGAGCGAGTGGGACTGAGGTCCCGCAGCCGCTCCGCCGCGGGCGGCGCTGCGCCGGACAGGGGAACCGGTGCGCGGGACAAATCGGGTGAAAGAATGAATAATAAAACAGGGAGATCGGTAATATGTCAACACTTTTTCCGTTCTTAAGAAACGCATTCCGCCTGCTTTTTTCATTGCTGTTTGCGCTGTCCGGAGCAATCTCCGCCCCTTCCACGGTCAAGGGAGGAGCGCTGCGCCTTGAAAAGGAATACGAATATCTGTATTCCGACGGCGTCGCTTTCTGTCAGGGCATCACGACGGACGGGGAGTATTTTTACGGGACGGGATGCATCAAGTACGTCAACTATAACGCGATCGTCAAGATCGACGCGCAAAGCGGCGAGATTCTGAAATGCAATGATATGTGCCTTCCCGCGGACGCGGTCGCGAAGGGGTATTCCCATCTCGGCGACTGCGCATATTATGACGGAAAGATCTACGCCGCGTGCGAAGTCTTTTTCTTCCGGGATCCCGCCGTCATGGTATTTGACGCAGAGAGTCTTGAATTCATCGAGTACCGTATCCTTCCCGCGGAGGGACAGGGCAGCGGGCACTTCCCCTGGCTCTGCATCAAAGACGGTACGATCTACTATACCCAGTCCCGGGACGTGGACGAGATCAGAATGCTTGACGCATCGGATTTTTCGTATAAGGGCAGTCTTGCCATCGATCGTGTGATCACAAAAATCACCGGCGGCGACGTCCTCGACAATACGCTTTATCTCTCGGCCAATACCGGCGGAAGGGAAAAAATCACGTATTCCGTGGATCTCGGCACCGGTGAAGTCAAAGAAGCGTTTGTCCGGGATACGGGGAATCCCGTCACGGAAGCGGAGGGACTTTGCATAAGCCGGACCGGCGGCGAGGTTTATTTCCGCTATATTGACGTGCTGTTTCCCTCGAAAACGGTGATCCGGACCTACCGTTTATCCGCATAAGGTTACTTTTTGCGCTTTCCGTCGGCAGACGCGGGCTTTTTTCACGTTGCGGAAAGCGCATGAAATTTTTCGTTCCGTCCGTGTTGATTTTTTTACGTATATTTGTTATATTGGATACAGCGACAAACCGGAATTGATCGAAAACGAATAGGAGGACCCGCTCATGAAAAAAATTATCAGCATCCTGCTCTGCGCCGTGCTGCTGTGCTCGGCCGCGCCCGTCGCCGCTTTCGCCGCGGCGGAAGAGCCGTTCGTGCCGGTGCTGCGGTTCATCGCCTGCAGCGACAGCCACGTGAAGGCCGACAACGACCGCACCTACGACCGCATCGGCGCCATGCTGACGCAGGCCTACGCCCTTGCCGACGGAGACGACGCCTATAACAGCCTCGACGCGCTTATGATGGCCGGAGACCTGACCAATAACGGCACGAAAGAGGAGTTTGAGAAGTATTGGCGCGCCGTTTCATCCGCAAAACGCGACGGCACGGAGCTGCTCGCCGTGGTCGCAAAGAACCATGACGGCTGGACCATGAGCCGGCAGGAGATGCGCGGCTGCTTTTCCGACCTGACGGGCGATACCCCGGATTTCCATAAGACCGTCTGCGGCTATCACTTTATCGGTCTTTCCGCATCCGGAACCGACAGCGTGCATTACAGCAGGGAGCAGCTTTCCTGGCTGCGCGAGCAGCTGGATCTCGCCGTGGCGGATACGCCCGACCGGCCTGTGTTTTTCATGCACCACGAGCATAACCGCAACACCGTCTACGGGTCTTCCACCTTCGACGGCTGGGGCGTCACTTTCTTTAACAATATTCTGAAGGACTACCCGCAGGTGGTCGACTTCTCGGGCCATTCCCACTATCCGCTGAACGACCCCCGCTCCGTCTGGCAGAAGGAATACACCGCCATCGGCACCGGCGCGCTCTATTATGCGGAGTTCACCATTGATCTGGACCGCGCCTATGATCCGTCCGATTGCGAAGACGCCGGCACCTACTGGATCGTGGAGGTCAACGACGCGGGCGACGTGCATCTGCGCGGCTTTGACGTGGACGCGGACAAGCTGCTTTGCGAATACACGCTGCCGAACCCCGCGGACCCGGCGAACCGACCCTTTGACCAGAAGAAAATGAAAGCCGCCTCGACGGCTCCCGTCTTTGCCGCAGACGCCGCGCTGACTGCGGAAGAGACCGGACAGGGCGAAATCCGGGTCACGGCGCCCGCCGCCGCTTCCTCCGACGGCCAGCCGATCGTTCTCTATCGCGTGACGGTCAAGAACAAGCTGGGGCTAACCGTGGACGAACAGTGGTATCTGCCGCACTACTACGTTGCAGACAAGCTTGAAGAGACGATCCCCTTCACGGTGGAGGGGCTTGCCAAGGGCAGCTATACCGTGCTCGTCACGGCGGAGACCGCCTACGGCGTACAGTCGCAGGCGCTGGAAACCGAAATCGCCGTGCAGGACGGCGCGAACGCCGTGGCGGCGTTCTTCCGCCTGATCGTCCGGCCGTTCAAGCTGTTGATCCGCGCGATCAAGGCGCTGTTCTGACGCGAATATCCCCGCCGAATCGATGCTTATGACGAACCGGACTCCCTCGCGCAGAGGCCGGCGGCGTTGATCGCGGAGAGTGTATAATAAAGAAAGAACGCAGGCGATGCAGCAGCAATCGTCTGCGTTTTTTGCGTGCGGCGCCGTTTTACAGGCTGTCGGAGAAAAAGGTCGTTTTCGGCGGGAAGCACCGGAAGAAATCCGAAGCCGGATCGTGCACCGTCAGCCCCGGGCAACAGACCGCGTCCGGCAGACCGCACAGCAGCGCCTGCGACGCCCGGGCGAGATCCATGCTCACCTCGGGCGGCAGCCGGTCGTTCCTTTCAACCGAAACGCCCCGCGCCGTATGCGTCACCCGATAAACCTCGCCGCCGACCCGAACGGTAAACGCGCCGTCCCGCGGCGGGTAGCGGTGCGCTTTCAGAACCGCTTGTGCGTTCATAATCCTGACCGCCCCGGCGGCGTGCAGACTGATTTCGCACTGCTTCATATCCTGAATATACCGCAGCAGGGGCGCGTCGTCGGGGAGAGCCTCGAAACAGACGTATTTCTGGTTCGCCTCAAAATTGCGCAAAAAGCCCACGATCCCCAGCATGGATTCGCAGGAATCGAAATACAGCTCTTTGACGAACACCGTGCTTTTGCCCCGGTCGATCGAGAAGGTGGCGAAGGACCGGTTCTTCCAGAGATAGGTATAACTTTGCGTCGCATAGGGCCTCGCCGAAAACTCCGCTGCCGTCTCCCGGACAAAGCACAGATTGTACTGTTCCGCGCAGCGGTTATAGACCGCCGTCATACCCTCCGGATCCGCGCCCTCATACAGAACCGCGTCCTGATTTCTCGGGATCCGGGAAAGCTCGGCAAAGGGAACCGTCGCGCAGAGGGAAAAGCCCGCACGTTCATAGCCCAGCCTTCGGTAATAGGACTCGGAGAACGGATACAGGATGCTGATATCATACTTGTTTTCGCGGAACAGATGCCCGAACAGCGCGGTTACCGCGCCTTTTCCCCGGTGCTCCGGCTTTGCCGCGACGCCGCCGACTGCGGCGCAGGTCAGCAGGCCGCCGTCGTAGAAGCACTTTCTCTCCTGCAGCTCAAGATCTGCAAAAAGGGTTTTGTCGTCGTCGTCAAACGCGCCCAGTACCTTAGGGCAGGGCAGAACGGAATCCGGGTCGTCGATCTCGCAGGCGAACACAAACGCCTGCGACGCAACCTTGTTGTGCTCGGCAACGTCGTTCTGCGTTAAAAATCGGATCTTCATACAGCGTCCCTCCGTTTTTTCGGTGATTCTTTCCTCTCCTATTTTACACGAACCGAAGAAATGAATCAACCCCGATATTCCGGGAGCGGCGTTTTTGGCCATGTCTGCGCGGAAAACCCGACGGAATCCGCGTGGAAATATTTCACTCGCAGACCGCCGCAACCCCTGAGCGGAAAGGACGCCGGGCATTCGTTTTCGGGAGTGTACATTCTCCGCATTCCTATTGATTTTTTGATTTTATTCCTCTATAATAAATTTATCGGAAATTAAAGGAGGCGATCCCATGCTGCAGAAAATCATCGGCGTGTTTGCCGCGATCCTTGCTTTCTTCACCTCTCTGACGCACTTCATTTTTACGCCCAACGTGATCCGGATCGATTTCGATCAGGTCGTCGACGAGATCCGGCCCCTCCATAACGTCGGCAGAATGCCGGAATACGAGACGGGCAGCGAGATCAACCGGTATTTCACCGAGGCGAACATGACCTCCTGCCGAACGCACGACATCCACGCGACCGACATCCATAATATCTTTCCCGATTTCTCCGCGGACGTCGACGACGAAAGCGCCTACCGCTTCGAGGAATGCGACAAGGTGATCGCCGCGATCCTCGACACGGGCATGGAGCCGTTTTTCCGGCTGGGGATCAGCTACAGCGACCCGGTACGGGACCGCGAGTTTTTGCTGCCGCCCGCGGATTACGAAAAATGGGCCGAAGTCTGCGAGCACATCATCCTTCACTACAACGAGGGATGGGCGGACGGATTCCGCTATCAGATCGAGTATTGGGAGATCTGGAACGAGCCGGAAAACAGCGACGACGTCGCGGACAACCACTTCTGGGTCGGCTCCGACGAGGAGTTCTTCCGCCTTTACGACGTTGCGGCAAAATATCTGAAACGGAAATTCCCCGAGCTTAAAATCGGCGGCTACGGCTCCTGCGGATTTTACGCGCTGACAAAAACGAACGCGATCAACACGGGCGCAACCCCCAGAAATCAGTATTTTGTCACCTACTATCAGAATTTCCTCAGCTATATTCAGGCGCACGGTTCCCCGATGGATTTCTTCTCGTGGCACAGCTATACGACCACGGAAAAGAACGCCTCTTACATCAAATACGTGAAACAGACGCTTTCCGGGGCGGGTTACGGCGACGCGGAGATCATCTGCGACGAGTGGAACTATAACCCCACGGAAAACGATAAGCTGGACCGCCGCTACGGCGCGAATCAGACGTCCATGCTGCTGATGTTCCAGAACGAGGGGCTCGATCTGGCGCATTATTACGACGGCGACGACGACGGGCTGCTCTGGGCGGGCCTGTTCGTCAACAGTCAGCCCTCCGGCGCGTACTACGGCTTTTGGGCGTTCGGTCAGCTCTACAGGCTCGGCAGTCAGGCGAAGATCACGAATCTGAGGCTTCCCGACGGCCTTTACGCGGTCGCCGCGACGGGAGAGGCCGGGCAGGCGCTTCTCGTCGCGAACGTCTCCGAAAAGCGGGACCGCCCGCTCAAGATCGACGCGGGCGGATATACCGTCGACAAATGCATGACCGTGAACGAGGCATGCGAATGGGTTGAGGTCCCGCTGCCGGGAACAATCGAAAGCGGCTCGATGCTTTATATTACGTTCAAATAAAGACGGATACAGGAATAGGCCGTGGTTAAGGAGGAAACGCTGTGGAAACGCTTTATCAGATTCTGAAAATGATGCTCGTTTTCGTGTTCGGCCTCGAACAGCTCTTTGCGCCGAAGATCGCGGGGGGCGACTTCCCGCCGAGCGGACCCGCCGCGCCGGGCGACGAGACGAAATACGTGCAGATCGAAGCGCCCGACGATGGCTTCGACACCTTCCTGCCCGTCGATTTCGAGGGCAACGGCGGTTATCGGTACGGGCCCTCGATGATTCTCAATACCGACGGCAGTCTTGACGCATGGTACGCCTCGAACGGCCCCGGGGACTACATCGACATTGTGAATTACAAGCGCTGGTCCCCCGACTTCAAAAAGAGCACGCCGGAGGTCACCGCGCTGACGCCGACCGCCGGGACTTACGACTGCGACCGCGTGCCGAGCGCCTGCGATCCGGGCGTGATCAAGTTCGGCGGCTGGTATTATATCGGCTACTCCACCAGCTGGACCTGCGTCGCGCGGAGCAGAAATCCGGAAGGGCCGTTCCTTGAAAAATGGGCGGGCGACGGATGGAGCAAGGACGCCAACGCGCCGATCATCACCTATGACGGGACCCCGGGCTACTTCGGCTCCGCCGAACCCTCCTTCGTCGTGATGGGCGACACGCTCTATATCTTCTACACCTGGTGGGACGAGCACGGCCCGGCGACGCGCGTGGCGACCGCGGACGCAACGGACGAAAACTGGCCGGCAACCATGGTGCATCACGGCGAGTGCATCCCGCCGAAGGACGGCGGCGATTCCGCAGACGTGGTATATTCGGATGAATACGGGCGCTTCATCGCCGTCTTTACCGAACGGCGGTTCTCGGATGAAAGCTACGTCGCCGTCTGGGAATCCTTTGACGGGCTGACCTTCCGCCGCGCGGGCTTCGTAAAGGACAACACCTGCAAAAAGCTGCACAACTGCGGCATCTCCGGCAGGGCGGACGGCCATATCGCCGCGGGCGACCCGGTCTATCTTTCCTACGCTTACGGAGGCGCGGATGCAGACAGCTGGGGCAACTGGGCGACCAGAATGCACAAGGTCTCGCTTTCCCTTGCCGACGCGCCGATAGAGGACCTGTCGCAGCTCACCCACTCCGACGTCGTCGTTTCCCGCAGAAAAGCCAGTATGCTGCCCCATATCCTGACCGTCAAGGCGGAGCGTCTGTCCTACACGATCAGCGAAAGCGAGCAGGTCTGGATCATGGCCTTCGACGCGGACGGCATCTGCTTCCCGATCCTGACCGGGGTTCGGCTGGACGGCTATGACGAATCGGTCCTCAGAACCGTCGGGACGCGCCTTATCCCGGTATCGCCCGGCGACACCCGCGTCTGGGCGCACTGGCACGGCTTCACCAGCAGCTTCGTCGTACACGTGACCCAATAACATCCGTTTATGATCCCGGCGGAAGATCCGCATCCGGCGATCAACAGGATCCGTCCGGGACGGATCAGACTTTGCATACAGGAGATTGAAATATGAAAAAGACGTTTTGTATCCTGCTTTCCGTTCTGATGGCTTTCACGTCCTTCGTTTTCTGCGCACACGCGGAGGACGCGGAAATGAAGGTCTTCGTGACCTCCGACACCCACTGGCACGACTTCGGCAGCGTGAACTCCGACGGGTTCTACCGTCCCCGCGCGGATATGGGCCAGCTCACCGCCCTTTCCCCGCTGTTCGTCGACCGTTTTCTGAAGGACGCGGCGGCGTCGGACGCGGATTATGTGTTCATATCGGGCGATCTGACGGATTACGGCAGCGACGACGCGCCGGAGTTTGCCGAAATCCTTGCGGATTTTGAGGATTCCACCGGCAAGCAGGTCTTCGTCGTACCCGGCAACCACGATATCCATATGAGCAGCGATCCGGACGACCATCTGCGCTTCCGCAGGATCTATTCCCGCTTCGGCTGGGATGAGGCGCTGGCGGTCGACGAGGCCACGTCCTCCTACGTCGCCGATCTGAAAAACGGCTACCGTCTGCTGGGAATCAATTCAAATAAGGACAACGGCGGCGGCGTGATCACCGACGGGCTCTTCGCGTGGATCGAAGCGCAGGCGAAGCAGGCGCAGGCGGACGGCGTGAAGCTGATCGCCATGATGCACCATCATCTCATGGAGCATATGCTGATGGAACAGCGCCTCGACGACTTCTATATCCTCGACAATTATAAAGAGGTCTGCAAAAAATTTGCGGAGTGGAACATCCGCGTCACGTTCACCGGGCATCTGCACTGGGGCGATATCGCGGAATATCAGGGCAAAAACAAGATCTACGACGTGACGACGTTCTCGCTGCCCGAATATCCGCTGCGCTACAGAGAGGTGAGCTTCACCGGCAATGAGATCCGGCTTGAGAGCCACACGATCGACTCCCTCGACGTAACGAACATCGTGTCCGGCTACAGCGAGGAACAGAAGGAAATGATCGCGAACGACCCCGTGAAATACGCGAGGGGCGCCGAGAACGATTCTCTGGCCAACGACTATATCGGCAAATTCGTCGACCCGGACTACCTGATCGATATGCTCGGCTTTGCGCCGGATTCCGTCGGCGCGAAGGCAATCAGACGCATTATGCCCGACGTGCTGATTCCCCTTTACGGCGATGGAGAAACCGTGGAAGCGATGGCGAAGGCGCTCGGTTACGAGCTGCCGCAGAGCGATTATGAGACCGTCGGCGAGCTGCTCACCTCTTTCTGGGCGGCGATGGCGCGCGGAGACGAGGACCTGGGCGGCAACAGCCCCGAGGGGAAGCTCGTTCTCGACGCGGCGTACGCGCTCTTCGCGACGAAGGCCGCACAGGAAAGTCCCGCCGTGCGCGCTCTGCTGAATTCCCGCGTCATCGCGGTCCTCGGACTCAAGGGGATCGACAACATCTTCACCCGCAAGGCCTTCGACCTGATCCTGGTCGGGCTGACGGTGGACAGGGCTCCGGCGGACAACGACGTGACGCTGCCGGGCTATGAGGCAGACACCTCCGGCGTTCTTTTCAGGCTCACCGCGTTCTTTGAAAAAATCGCGGCGTTCTTCCGCCTGCTGTTCGCGTTCGGCGCTGCGAAATAATCAGGCCGTTTCCATACGGATATGATATGAGACGCGGTTTTCGAGGCAATGGAAAAAACCGCCGAAGAAATGAACGAAGCCGTGGCGGCGCTCTGCGGGGCGCGATAAAAACACCCGTTATAACAAATAAGGACGCCCGTTGGGGCGCCCTTTCTCTTTTTAATTGTGCGGATTAATAGAACCGTTTATCTGCCGAAGATCATGGAGAAGAACGCTTTGATCTCCTGGAACCACATGCGGATCGCCTTGATGAGCCGCTCAAAAACATTGCCCGTTGTGCCGCCGGTCGGGGTGACAAGCTTCGTGGGCACAAGGTAGGCGCTGCCAGGCACGCAGTTGTTCGTCACTTTGAAAAACATGGCGCCGTTGCCGAAATCGGCGAAAATATCGTCGGCGCTTGCGCCGTCGGTGGTCTGCACGAAGCAGGCGAACAGATACTGCCGGTCAGGCGTAAAGGTGGAACCGGAAACGGTTTTCCATTCGCCGTTTTCTTTCACCGCCTCGGTGTAGGTAATGGTCGCGTCGTCCCTGACGCCGTCGGTGTACACAGCCGAGATCTCGGCGTAGAAATCAATGTTCACGTCGTCTTCTTCGTGGTTAATGGCGGAGTTCGCGTTGTCTTTGGCGGTCACTTTCGCGTTCTCAACGAACTGCACGATGGAGACCCGCAGCGTGCCGTTCAGCTTCTCGCAGCCGAATTTCACAAGATAGCTTTCCACCGTGTCGGTCACGCGGGGATTGGAAGCGCCCTGCACTTCAATGTCGTACTCTGCGGCAAACGCGGCGGCGGAGCAAACCGTGAACAGAAGAATCGCCGTCAATATGATCGCCATTGCTTTTTTCAGTTTCATGTCGCATCTTCCTTCCGAAAAATATATACAGATTACCATCTGTGTTTTAATTATCCCACGCAAAAGCGCCGGAAACAACGTCAGAAGTGACTATTTTTCGCGCAGCCGGCGGGGCAAACGGCAATTTCCGCATATTTCACAAAAACGAGCGCCGCAGGTTTTGAAAAACCGCGCTTGCGCAATTAAGAAATCGGAAGCATGGATTTTTCTCCCGGAAAAACAGAAAAACCCGGAAAAGACTTGCGTTCGGCGTTCCGTTTCCTGTATAATAATATTGGCTATATATATCATCATACCGACAGGAGGAATACCGATGAAAAAAATCACAAGTCTGCTTCTCGGCGCGGCGCTGACGTTCGGGGCTTTTTCCGTTCCGGCGGCCGCCGTCGACTCATACCGCATTGTTTCGCCCTATGAGGACGTCGTCTGGGAGGGAGATGCCGCCTGGGGCGCCTACAAGGGCAATCTGCACACCCATTCCACCGTCAGCGACGCGGAAATGGATTTCAACGAGATGATCCTCGAGCACTACCGGCAGGGTTTTGATTTCCTCGCCATGACCGACCACGGCGTTACCGGCAAAGCATGGGACGAGGAGCCCACGCATCTGCCGCTCTATCTCTACCAATACATCATCGGCCGTAAAACGACGAAGCTGACGAAGGAGGAGTTTGAGGGCGTGACCTCCGGAACCTATCCGGTGGACGGCGCGCCGAGAGGGCGCGGTATGACCTGCGTCGTCGGAGGGAACGAGCTGAACGCGCTCACGCTCACAAAGTGCCACGTCAACGGAATGTTCCTGCCGCCGCACGTGGGAGACAATTATCTCGGCTACGAGAACGATCACGAAGGCGCGGTGCGGCTGGCGGACGCGGCGGACGGCATCTCCTTTATCAACCATCCGGGCGACTGGCTCCACTCCAACCGTGATATCAACACGGTTTCCGATCCGGAGAACGTTGGGTATTTTGCCGATATCCTGCTGAAATACGATTCCTGCATCGGCATGGAGGTCTTCAACGAACGCAATCACGTGACGCCCTACGACCGGATTCTCTGGGACAACGTGCTGATGACCTGCCTGCCCTACGGGAAGCGTGTGATCGGCTTCTCCAACAACGACGCGCATTTCCATTCGCACATCGACTCCTCCTTCTCCGTGTTCATGATGCCGGAGAACACCGAGGAGCAGATCAAAAACACCATGCAGAGCGGCGCGTTCTTCTGCGTGACGCGCGAGCTGTCCGGCAACGATATCATCGGCCCGGCGGAAGGCTTCGACGTGCGTTACAGCGAAGCGCCCTATCCGGCGTTCCGGGAGCTGACGGTCGACGGGCACGCCGTGACGGTCCGGGCGCAGGACTGCAATAAGCTGCAGTGGATCGCGAACGGCAAGGTGATCGACGTGAAAGAACTCGAAGAGGACGGCGAGATCGCCTATACGCTGAATCTGGATGAGATCGAAGGCGCGGAAGATTTTCAGTATATCCGCTGCGAGCTGTTCGGCGAGGGCGGCTGCACACTGTCGCAGGCGCTCGTCATCGACAACGGCGCGGAAGTCAAGACCTACACCCCCGACACCTCCGCGAAAGCAAAGGCCGCTTCCTTCTTCGACCGGATCCGTTCTCTGCGCATTTTTGTGCTGATTAAAATCATAATAGATTCCATATTCCATTAAAATAAGGACTGATCAGAATGAAAAACATCCGGGCGATTCTGTCCGCGGGATTGATCGCGGTTTTTCTCGCGGTCGCCTGCATCCCGGGCTTTGCCGCGTTCTACGGTGATTTCAACCTGGACGGCAAGGTCAACTCAACCGACGCAAGAAACGTTCTCAGAATCGCGGCAAGACTGGAGTCGATTTCGAAAAGCGATCCCGTGTTTGAGCTGATCGACGTGGATCACAACGGCAAAATCAACTCCGCCGATGCGCGGAAGGTGCTGCGCATGGCCGCAAGGCTGGAGGATCGGATCGAAAAACCGTCAGACGTCACGACAACCGCCGAACCGACAACCGCCGAACCGACAACCGCCGAACCGACGACTGCCAAGCCGACGACCGCCGAACCGACGACCGCCGAGCCGACGACCGCCGAGCCGACAACCGCCGAGTCGACGACTGCCGAACCGACGACCGCCGAGCCGACGACCGCCGAGCCGACGACCGCGGAACCGACGACCGCGGAACCTGCGGTCACGGTCCCGTCTGAGCAGCCGTTTACCAATTACAAGGTCACCCCCGCCGAGTGGGCCGCCGTGGAATGGGAAACGTACGAGAACGTCTATTTCACGCTGACGATCCCGAAGGGCTGGCAGGTGGAGTGGCAGGGCAACGCGCAGCAGCTTTACTGGCGCGCGACGAATCCGGACGGCACGCTCGGCCTGTCAAATCTCGACCACCGCTACGCCGCCAAGGATATCAGATACATGCAGATGGGCGGAACGGACCTGTATCTTGCCGACGGCACCGTCCGGGAGTTTTTTGAAACCGTATACGCAAACTCTGCGGATTATTTCACCGTAAAAAATTCGATTGTTCCCGCAAACAAAGATCAGCTTCAGGCAATGCGCCCAACTACGCCGATCAGAGATTATCAGTCGATGTACGCGGTATTCAAAGAGAACGGTCTGGAGGGCGAGGGCATCTATTCCGCCGTGGTGATGGAATCACCCGACGTGTGGGCGTACGGCATGAACTACGGGATGTGGGAAATCAACTGCATCTATACCGAGTGGGCGCCTCTCGGCGCGCTTGTAAACTGGCAGCCTGTGCTGAACACCGTCGCGCAGTCTTTCCGACATACCCCCTATTACATCCAGGAGTGGCGCAGCGTGCTCGGCACGGACGCGTCGCCCGACGGGCAGACCAATATAGGGGATTCCGTGCTGGAGGCGTTTGAGGAACGCAGCACCGCCGACACGATCCTGCAGGAAAAGCGTTCGGATATGATCGGCGAATACGAGCGCGTCGCAGACAGTGAAACGGGCAATATATACCGCGCGTACAACGGCTTCCTTGACGATATGGGCAGCGAACAGACGCGCTATATTCCCATCACGGATGATCAGTACGCCGAGGGCTTCGTCGGATGGATCGACAGGTCCTGAACCGGATATTATATCACGCGAATGCGCGGATGCTGCGGCACTCCCATGGGAAAGGACGGAACATAACATGACCATTGCAATCAGACAAGGCTGTCCGGATACCGCATATGCAGCGGGAGAACTGAAACACTTCCTTGAAAAATACACGAACGCCGTGATTTCCGACGCGGGCGCGCCGGACGCGGTTGTGTCGCTGGAGACCGAAACCGGCGTTCCGGCGTATGCGTATACCGTTCACGGGGACGGCGGAACGCTTGTCATCAAAGGCGCGGACGCTTCCTCCGTCTACTGCGGCGTATGCGACGCGCTCTCCGAGGCGGGGATCCTCTTCGAGGCGACCGGAAACACCGCGCCGACGGGCTTTGATCTCAACGCGTTTCTGAAGATAAACAAAGACGTTTCGCCGCGGTTCCGCCTGCGCGGCGTCCGGCAGCACATCAATTTCCCGATGGATATTTCCTCCTATTCGCTGAAGGAGGCAAAGGAGTATCTGCGCAATATCGCGCGCATGCGCTTCAACGCGATCACCTTTCACACCTATCCGGGGCAATGGCACGCCGTGCGTCCGGGCGAACACGCGGGCCATTTCTTTTACGGGCAGACGCATCCGGTCCCGAAAAACGACCCGCTGACGGCGTCAAGGATCGACAACCGCCGGATCTTCTGCATCCCGGAGGCGGAGGCGATCTATGACGACGGGGAGAAACGCGGCGAATTCGCGGCTTACTGGCTGAACGAGCTGATGAAAACCGCGAAACAGGCCGGCATGGCCGTAACGCTCTCGGTTGAGATCCGCTCGGACGACGTGCCGGCGGAGCAGCGGATGCTGCATACGCTGTGTGAAACCTATCCGCTGATCGACACCCTTGAGCTGATCACGGAGGAGAACGCCGCGGATCAGGAGCTTCCCTCCGTAACGAGGGAAAACGTGAAAAGCTTTCTGCTCGGGCTGTTCGGCGAATCCGTCGCGGACGCGAACGGGGAGATCCCCGGCCTTGACGCCTGCAGGCCGGGCCGCTGCGGCGCGAACGCCGTGTGCCTGAAGCGGACGCTCCGTCTGCTGGAAACAAGGGACGTCTGGCTGCGGGATCTGGCAAAGAAGCCTGCGCTGCGCGCCGGACTCTATATCACGGACCGAGACACCCTGTGCGTTCTGCGTCCCGTGCTTCGCCGTTTTCTGCCGGAGGGCGTCACCATGAGCCTGCTGCCGGCGCACGGCTCGCTCGCGGCGGCGGAGAACATAAAAAACACCGGCACAACGCCGCAGGACTGGCAGAACACCATGTTCTATACCTGGGCGGAGTTTGACGGCAATATGTATCTGCATCAGCTTTCCGCGCCGGGGATCGAAGCGCTGTGCGCGCTGCCGCCGACGGCTTCCTCCTACGGGTTCTGCATCAATCATTGGCGCACGGCGGAAAACAGCCTGACGATCGCCTACGCCGCCGAGGCTGCCGTCTCCGGACTTCCCCTGGACGTTTATTATCGGCGTTTCGCCGCCCGGCTCGGCGTTTCCGACGCGGAGGGGTTCGCCGCGCTCTGCACAAGAATGGCCCGGCTGGATACGTATTGCCGGGATCACCTTTTCAATATCGGCTTCTGCGCCGTCGGCTGCTGGCTGGCATGGCACAAAAACGGCGATTATATGACGCCCAGAGGATACGACGAAAACGACAGCCGTGAGGCGATGACGGAATATGAGGCGGTCGCCGCCGAAGCGGGAAAGCTGCTGCCCTTTGCCGAAACAAAGGAAGCCGCCGCCTTCCTGCGTCTGTTTGAAAACCGCTGCAGGACGTCTTTCCTTCACATCAGATCCATGCTGACGCTGGAGGAGCTGAACGCTCTGTTTGATTTTGACCGTCCGGCCCCTCTTTCGCCGGTGCAAAAGGAGAAGATCCGGGACGTGCTGCTGCGCTCGCGTCGGGACGCGGAACAGTATCTGCATCTTTACGGCGAGATCCTGCCGGACCGGGGCGGCGAGGGGCAGCTGGTCAGCTATTATGAAACGACCCTGACCTATATCGACGCCGTCATCGCGCCGTTTTTCGGCGGATCCGTCCGCACCTCGTCCGACGCGCAGGACGCGCCGCCGATGCCCGACGCAGACGTAAAATAAACAATGCCGGATCAAATCCGTCCGGTTGATATCGTCCCGGGACGTTGCGGACAGAGAAATCCGACAGTCCGTGTTATTTTCCATATTGCTATTTTCGCTCAAATGTGATATTATCAGATTAAGGGCGCGCAGCCCGGCGCATACACCGGCCCAAATCATTTAAAAAAGGAGCTGTATTTATGAAGCTGTTTTTCCTGCGCATGATTTCCCTGATTGTTTCGGTCTCCTGTCTGATTCTCTTTGCCGGAGGGGTCGCTCCGCACGAAGAGTACGACGTGACGGACCCCGAAACCTGTGTGATGAACCTCACGGTATTCTCCGACGTGCACGTCGAGGGCAACAATTACCCGCGTTATAAAGCGTTTGCGACCAGCATGCGCGACGCGATGCAGAACAAGAGCGGCAGCGACGCGTTCCTTTTCCTGGGCGACAACACCATGAACGGGCAGCACATCGAGAACATGATGTTCCACGGTACGCTCGCCCGGCTTCTCAAGAATCAGAAGATCATCACCATCCCGGGCAACCACGATTTCGGCAACGGCGAAGGAGATTTTGACAAGATTCAACAGCGCTGGTACGATTACACGCAGGCTTACTTCGGCAGAAAGCTGACGAAGCCCTATTTCTGCGAGGTAATCAACGGCTTCTATTTCATCGTGCTTGCCAATGAGATACAGAATCCCGATTCGATGTTCATGTCCGACGAGCAGTACGAATGGTTTGAGCGTATGCTCGACAAGGCGGCGCAGAGCGGTCTGCCGACCTTCGTTCTGGGGCATTACCACCCGAGAATGGCTGTGCCGATCAACCCGGATTCGCAGTACAGCCTGGTTCAGATCCTTGCGGACTACAACCGCGAGCACGACGTGTTCTTCCTCTGCGGGCATCTGCACATGTCGCCCTGCGAATCCTCCTTCCACGCCTGGAGCGGCTTCCCCGAGGCGTATCTGCCGTGCCTGACGCTGCAGGACGAAAACGGGGAGAACTTTGACCAGACCGGCTTCGGCGAGCTCGTCGAGATCTATCCCGACCGCGTCGTCTTCCGGATGCGCAACTTCTTCACCGGCGAATGGGCGCAGCTGGGCGGCGCGCCGATGGAGGCGACCTGGTATCTGAAGAACCCCATCCCCGCGGCGTAAGTATTGTGCATTCAGCACCCCGCAAATCAGTATTTCGCTGCCAGCTGCCAGCTACCAGCTGTTAGCCTTGCAATCCTGATGCCCGTTTCTATATTTAGAGGCATTGTGTTCGAGCTTCATGCCGGGAGCTGGAAGCAGGAAGCCGGGAGCGTAAATTCTGAGTTAACGGCTCTGCCGCTAACTCAGAATTTGGCAAAGAAACGCCCCCCATTGCGCATCGCAATGGGGGAAGTTTTTTGCCCGTCAGCCGTGATAGCTGATCATATGCGCCAGGTGGATGAAGAAGTGGACGATGCGGTAGAAGATGCCGACGATTTCCAGTTCTTCGAATTTTTCCATATCCTCGCAGCGGTTGCAGATGAACTCGCCGCAATATTCGCAGTAGCCCTCGCCTCTGAGGTTCGAATGCGCGATACGGTGCCCGAAGCCGCCGGGAAGGTCTCTCGTCTCGGTCTCGCCGCAGTTCGCGCACTTCCTGTTCTGCGTGCCGCCGGTGGTGCAGGTCGCCTCCGAGCCCTCGTCGTTGATCCATTCGCCCCAGCTGTGCTGACTGCTCACGGTATCGCCGCAGTTTTCACAGGTGCGGGAGTGCGTACTGCCGTCGTTCGTATAGCCGCTCCACGCGTCGTGGGCTTCTTCCGCATACCGTGCAGTCACAGTCAGCGCTCCGATGACGTTGTCGAACGCCGTATCCCAGCCGGTAAACTTCGTGTGGTTCACGTTGTCGCCGGTGATCACATGATATGATGCAGGCGTCGGCGCCGGCGCAGCAGAACCGTGGTTCACGGTCTCGGTTTTCAGCGTCTCGTTCGTATATCCGTCCTTGAATGTGACGAGATAGCTGTTGAGCGTCGCCGCGCCGTCGGAGATCGTTGTGGCGGCGGTGATATTCGAGACGGTATAGGTGATCGTGTTTCCGCTTTTGCTCGCCGAAACCGTGCCGTTGGTCGCGGTCACGCTCGGGTTCGCGCTGTTGGTGTAGCCCGTCGAAAGCGTGACGGTGAAGCTCACGCTGCCGCCGTGGGTGACGCTCGACGCGGGCGTCGTGTTCGTATAACCCGTGCCGTTCTTTGTGAACGTGACGGCGTAGGTATGGCAAGCAGAAAAGCCGCCCACGCAGCCGTGAGCGGTATAAAACAAGATCATATGACATCCCGGGAAGCGCCGTATCATTCAAGCCCCGTCATGCGGATCAGCTCGCGCCCGACGTCGTGCATATAGCGCAGCGCAGAGGGGAACAGCGTTTTGGGTGTGTGGCCGATGAAATTATCCGCCTCGAAGGTCAGCTCGCCCGTATAGCCGATCTCTCCCAGCGCCGCCATAATCTCCTGCCACGGCAGCCGCCCGCAGAAAGGCAGCGTGTGCAGGTCGTTGCGGTAATCCGTATCGTGAACGTGCAGGCAGGTCAGACGCTTCGCGCCGAGCTTTCTGATCGTCTGCGCCTCGTAGTCGCCCACAAGGCCGACGTGGCCGATATCAAGACACACGGTGAAGCATTCCGGATCCAGCGCGTCATGGTATTCTGCGAGACCTTCGGCGTCGGAGCATACGTTTTTGCAGATTATATTCCTGCGGCTGTCCCTGCCCCACATGTTTTCAAGCGCGATTTTCACCCCGGCGTTCTGCGCGACGGGCTGCAGCTCGCGGTACATGGCGAGGTTTTTCGCCTTCATCTGCTTTTTGAAAACCACCGGGTGCACGACGATGCAGCGCACACCGAGCATGCCGGCAATCTCTATGGAGCGCTTCACCTGCGCCATGCGCATTTCGTTGAACGCCGCGTCGCCGTCCTTCATCGTGGGAAACGGCGCGTGGGCCTGGTTCAGCAAGATCCCCGTCTCCCGCGCCGCCTGTTTTACCTCGCGCACGAGCGGTTCAAACCCGTCCGAGAACATCCATTTGTTCGACTCGTCGTCAAACATCGAAATATCGGCGGCGTCGAAGCCCGCCTCGCCGATCATTTTAACCGCCTGCGCAAGACCGAACTCCCGCGCGCTCACGCACGTCTGTGTTGATAAAAGCATATTCTCCCTCCGTAATGAATGCGTCAAAGCATGGAAATGTGTTCGTCATCCGACAAATATCAATATAGCACACCCGTGCGGCTTTTACAAGAAAAAAAACGGCGCACTGCCGAAGCAGGGCGCCGCGCCGGATGGATATTCTCAGATCGCGCCGGAATGATAGGAGATCATATGCGCCAGGTGGATGAAGAAGTGGACGATGCGGTAGAAGACGCCGACGATCTCAAGCGTTTCAAATCTCGTCATCTCCTCGCAGCGGTTGCAGATGAACTCACCGCAGTACTCGCAGTAACCCTCGCCTCTGAGGTTCGGGTTCGCGATATGGTGCCCGAAGCCGCCGGGAAGGTCTCTCGTCTCGATCTCACCGCAGTTCGCGCACTCCCTGTGCTGCGTGCCGCCGGTGGTGCAGGTCGCCTCCGAACCGTCGTCGTTGATCCACTCGCCCCAGCTGTGCTCAAGACGGTCGATTACCTTTGTTTCAGACTTGCCGCAGAGGCTGCAGGTTCTGGTCTGCTCGCCCGCCTCGGCACAGGTCGCCTCTTTCGTGACGGTCCATGCGCCCCAGCTGTGCGCGTTCGTCCTGGGGATGCTTCTCGTCTCTGTCTCGCCGCAGGCATCGCTTCTGACCGCGTCGCAGTTTTTGCATTCCTCGTGCTTCACGCCGGGTGCGTCGCAGGTCGCCGCGCTGTCCGTGACCCATTTCCATTCGTGCGCGCCGGTGGCGGGGATCTCACGGGTCTGTTTATGGTCCGGGTTGTTGGCGCAGACGCGCTCCTCCCGGCCCGCCGCCGCGCAGGTTGCGGGATCGGCAACCGTCCATGCGCCCCAATCGTGGGCGTTTTCGTCGAGTGTCCCGTTCGTGGGCGTTCTTGTCAGAACGTCGCCGCAGCCCAGGCAGTATGTCACTTCGTCCCAGGTTGGGCGCCGTGCAGCAGTTGCCCGCCGTCTCGTTCTCTTTCCTTGTGCCGACGCCGCCGACGTGTCCGGTCTTGTCGATGGCCAGCGTCTTCACGTTCGTCGCGCCGCAGGCGCAGGACTGCGCCTGCGTGCCGGTCTCGTGGCAGTTCGCTTCTTTCGTGACCTCGCCGTCAACCCAGTTATGATCTTCGGTCACATAGGTCGCGGTGATCGTGACGTCCTCGGTCACGTTCGCATAATCGCCGGACCAGCCGGAGAAATGCTTGTGATTTTCGCCGTTGTTGATATATTCCGCCTCGTCGGGTTCGGTTTTGACTTGGGCGCCGTCGACCGTGAAGGTCACGTTGTAATACACAATCGCGTCCATGCTCTCAACGAGCCCTTTCAGCTCCGCGATGATCGTGAGCACCGCTTCTTCGTTGTCGTCGACCGCGAGCGCGTCGTCCAGCGCCGTCAGCTTCGCGTTCAGCGCCGTCACGTCGCTTTCGTCGTACAGCGTGGGATCGGCTGCCGCGTCCGCGCTGACCGTCTTCGCTGCCGCCACGTCGGCGTTCGAATCAATATTGAGCTTGTCGATGTCCTCTCCGTGCTGCGTCTCATGTCCGCACGCGACGCAGTATTCGTCGCCGGTGTAGCCCTTGAAGGTATAGCCGGGTTCCTTCGCGTTTTCGGTCCTTCTTTCGGCGGTGGAATGGT
>CACYHJ010000006.1 GCA_902774165.1 Oscillospiraceae bacterium | reverse complement strand
GTGCCGTCGCCGTGCATCCCCGCGAGGGAACCGAAAATGATCACGTCCGTCAGATCTTTAAAATGGGAAGCATCCACCCGGTCAAGATCCGAAACGTTATAGATGACAAGATAGGATACCACGCGCAGCTTTTCCGCCCGTTCGTAGGTGCTGCCGGGGACCGCGCCGCAGAGAAAAAGAAGAATCGACATAAAAAAAGCAATGATTTTTTCCATGGGGATCACCTTTTAAAGTCAGATTGACAATGCTCCGGCTTCGCGCGTCAGGAACGGGACGATCGGCAATGCTTCCCGGCGCGCCGGGCCGACGCATTTCTGTCTTTTCCATTATAGCATATTCCCTGCGGCCTTTACAACATCGAAAACGCCGATTTTTTGACAATCGGCGTTTTTTCCGCAATCTCCCGCGCTCAGAGAAAGCCCCGGGAACCGATTCCGAAGGGTCCCGGGGCATGAAGAAACTCATTGCGTCGGCAGAACGCCCAGCAGGCGCTTCCAGAATTCCGCCAGCAGCCGGAATATGCGGATGATCGCATGCAGCGGCGCGGCGGGCGCCGTTTCGTCGGCCGGCAGCGTCACGTTCAGGTCCGCCGGCGCGCTGTAATCGTCGATAAAACCGCCGGTGACGGTTTCCAGCAGCGCCAGCGCCGTTTTTTCCGCGATCTCCCGTTTCAGCTCCGACAGAGGCATTGCCGCGAGCTTTGCAGCCGGTGAGCCGTCCCCGAACGACGCTGCCAGGGCGCGCAGAGAAGATTCATTGAACCCTTCCTTCAGCGCGGTCAGCACAGCGCCCTCCAGACAGGCAAGCAGCAGCCGCGTATCCGCCGCGTTTGCTTCCGCGTCCTCGTCCCCGGCAAAGAAGCCGTACATGATTTTCGCCGCGACCTGATAGGGCTTCCGGTAACCGCTCTGCGGCACGGGGATCCCGTAGGGCGCCAGCGCCGCCTCGATGCTGCGGCCGCCGTTGTCATAAATATCCTGTCCCACGGCAGCACCGACGGTCTTCATCAGCTTTTCCGCGGCACGATAGGCGGCGGTCCCCTCTTTCAGCCGGAACCACCGGGCAAGGCGATTGACGGAACCGAGGTTCCGGTTCATCCATTTGCAGACGCCGTTTTCAAAATACGCTTTCGCGTAAGCCGGGAAATCCTCCGACAGAAGCGCGCGCTGCGCGTCGGTCAGCTGCGACGGAAGAAGCGAGGGATCAATCCTTGTAATGAACCGGCTTTCGATTTTGACGGAATCTTCCGAGAGAGTGATCTCGCGGTATGTATTTGGCGACGCGATCAGCGCCCCGGTCTGGATATCGTAAACCGTGTTGCCGCAGTCGGAAACAGCGGAGGAGATGTCGTTTGCGTGGATATGGCCGGTGAACACCGTACGGATCCCGTGATCCGCGAACCATCCGGCATAGAACTGCCACAGACTGATCATCGGCTGCAGCTCGTAATGGGGCAGCAGACTGTGATGCATCATGGCGATCAGGGTTTTTCCGTCCGCTTCCGCCTGCCGGACCTGCGATTTGATCCACCGGAACACGTCGGTGCTGATGCGGCCCTCGTCCTCGCCGTAGATACAGGTATCAACGGCAAGCAGCCGGTAGGTTTCGCTCAGATCGGCGGCATAAGAAGCGGAACCCTCGTGCCGGGAGACCGCCTCGTCATAGCCGAATTGCGCGTAGATCTCCCGGAATTCCTCCATGGAGATCCCGTTTTCGCTGCTCTCGGCGTCACAGTCGTGATTGCCGATGATCACAAAAATCTGTTTACCGGAAGATGCTTCCGTCTGCCGCAGATATTCCGCGAACGCCAGGTGCGACGCCCGCTTTCCGCAGGTAAGATCTCCGGCGATCAGCAGATATTCGGAATCGGACGCGGCGAATTCCCCCAGCATCTGTGAGAGGATCGCCTCGGATTCATAAGGCATCTGCCCCTGGGTCGAGGCGTAGCCGTAAAGGTCCGGATCGAGCATATATTCGGTATACTGATCGCTGAAATCGCCCAGATCCGCCGCGCACTGAAAATGCGTGTCCGCTGCCGCCGTGATTTTCAGCGAAGCGTCTTCTCCGAACGAGATCACCGGGAAAGAAGAGAACAGGACGCTGAAAATCAGAATCCGGGAAAGTGTTTTTCTGAACGCTGTCTTCACATGCTCACCCCATTTTCAAGTCTGCCGCCGCACCGCGTGGATTTGTTCCGCCGGTCATGGCATTTTTGATCACGGTCTATTTTAGCATATTTTTATCATTATTTCAACATGCAAAAAAACAGGGCGCCCGAACCTTCCATGCGGCGGTGTTGACTTTTCGGCGCTTTTGTTTTATACTTTTTCCGGGTAATACACAAGAAAATCCATATAGACAATTACTGAAAAAAGGAGACCATCATGGATCTGATTCCCAGTTTTTCCGTTGACCACAGAGCCATTGTTCCCGGCATTTTCACCAGCCGTGCGGATTCCGTCGGGGGCGGTACGGTCACGACCTACGACGTAAGACTCACAAGACCCAACCGGGAGCCCGCCGTCGACGTTGCGGCGATGCACTCCCTGGAGCACCTCATTGCCACCTTCCTTCGCAACGACCCGGACTGGAAGGATGAGATCATCTACTGGGGGCCGATGGGATGCCTGACGGGATTTTACCTGATTCTGAAGGGCAGCCGCCCCCCGCAGGAGATCTGCGGGCTTCTGCTCAGCGCGTTCCGGTCTGTGGAGGACGCGCAGGAGGTTCCCGGCGCCACGGCGAAAAACTGCGGGAATTACCTGATGCACAATCTCGGCATGGCAAAATGGTACGCCGCTCGGTTCGCGGATTACCTTGCCGACAACGCCGACAACCCCGAAATCTTCGAATATCCGAAAACGGAACGCCTCGTCACCGACGACGGACAGCATTTTTACGATTCATAACAGAGGAATACTCCCGCAGGGAAGGACCTGCCGGCAGACATCCGATCGGGCCGGCCGGCGAAAAAAGGTGGAGACACGAATGGAAATAGCGATCTGCGACGATGAGGCACTGTTCCGTGCCCAATTCCGGGAGCGGCTGAACGAGTATTTCACAAAAAACCATATTGACTGCGAGATCTGCGAATTCGCGACCGGCTCGGAGTTCGTCGCCGTCAACGATCAGTTTGATCTGGTGTTTATGGACTATCTGCTGACCGACGGCAACGGCATCGACTTCGTGAAGCAGATCCGGCTGGAAAACCCGAACCTGCCGGTGGCGTTCCTGACGGTTTACAGCGAATACGCCATCGAGTCGATCCGGCTGGACACCTTCCGGTACCTTGTGAAGCCCGTGCCCGACGAGCTTCTGACCGAGGCGCTGGACAGCTTCATGAAGCTGCGGCGCGGCAGGAAAAAAATCACCGTGCCCACCGCAGGGAAAACCTTCTATGTGGACGCGGACGATATCATGTATATCGAGGCGGACAAAAAATATACCGTCGTGCGCACCGAAACAGAGCAGTACCGCTCCACAAAAGGGATCACGGAATACGGCGCGGAGATCGCCGACGCGCACTTCTTCCGGACGCACCGGTCGTTTCTTCTGAACATGAAATACATCGCCGGCATCGACAAGCGGACGATCACGCTGACCAACGGCGAAAAGGCGATCTGCAGCATGAGCAATTTTGAGGACTTCAAGAAAAAATACATGCGTTATCTGAAATATGAGGCCTGAGGGGGACGCCTATGGTTCAATTCTGGCAGTACCCGGTGTTTGTGCTGCGGGATCTGGCGGCGCTGGCCTGCATGACGGTCCTTCTGGCCGCCGTGCGCGGCTTCGGCGAGCGGAAACGCGCCGTGACCGTGGGCGCGGTCCTGGGGTCGGTCCTGCTGTCGGGCGCGGGGATCGCGCTGTTTCCCCTGTGGACCGCCCGCACCGACTATGACACGGGCTTTCTTCTGTACGGCGCGGTTGCGCTGGTTCCGGTTCTGATCACGCCGCAGGTGATCCTGCGCTCGTCGCGGCATTTCAGCTCCGCGCTGATCTGCTTCGCGCTGAACGTGGGCATGGAGGGCCTGTTCAGCGTGTTCGGCTACGCCTTCGACGACCCGGACGGCTACGCGTATCATTTTTATGAAACGGTGTTCTGCACGGCCGGGTATCTGCTGACGACCCTGTTTCTGCGCCGCGCGATCCGCGGCAGGGACCGGCAGATCATCCGCACCACCGTGGACCTGATTCCCAAATGGCTTTACGCGGTGGTGGTCGTCTGCTCCTTTTACTCCTTTTTCAGCGTGATGGGCAGGGCGCCGGAGATCTACAATTTCGAAAAGACCGCGGCGATCCTGCGGGGGATTGCGGTGCTCGGCACGGTGCTGTTCGCCGGATATTTTGTCTGGAAGGTGTTCGCGCTGACGGCGCAGCAGAACCGGATTTTGCTGCAGATGAACGTCCAGCAGCAGAATTACGAGCGGATGCTGAAGGACGACGAGCAGCTGCGGCGGTTCCGTCACGACTACAAAAACCATATGCTGGTCGTCACCTCGCTGCTGAACGCGGGACGGATGGACGAGGCGACGGAATACCTCGAAACCATAAAAATCAGCGCCGGCATGGGCGAAAAACGATTTCTGACCGGAAATTTCGCAGCGGACGCCATCCTCAACAACAAGCTCGCCCAGGCGCGGGAATCGGGCGTCGAGCTGTCCTTTTCCGGCGTCGTCCCGGAGCGCGGGATCGAGCACGCCGACCTGTGCGCCGTGCTGGGCAATCTCATTGATAACGCCGTGGAGGGCGCGGCCCGATTCCCGGGGGAACGGGTTGTGAACGTGCGCGCCGCGGTGCGCAACGGCTTTCTGACCCTTTCGGTGACCAACCCCGTCGAGCGGCAGGTCCCGATCCGAAATAACCGGATCAGAACCACGAAAGCCGACGCGGGCAGCCACGGCATCGGCCTGAAAAACGTCGCGGCGGCGGTCCGGAAATACCACGGGACGCTGACGCTTGCCTGCGACGACAATCAATTCACGGCGGACGCCGCCATGCGTCTGCAGGATTCGGAAGACAAAGAAACCGGAGGACGTTCTCTATGAAAAAAACACTGTCCGCGCTCCTGGCGCTGATTCTGCTGCTCTCCCCCTTCGCGCTGCCCGCGGCGGCGCTGGAGGAGCCTCCGTCGTTTTCTTCCTATGAAGAAATGACGGCGTACGTGCGCAATCAGCTGATCGCGCGGAACGAAAGCTTCCGGTTTCGCTATACCGGCGACGATTACCGCGCGCCCGCGCTGGACGATCTCTGCCGTCACGGCGGGGACCCGCACGGGGGCGATTATCTCCGCCTGAGCTTCCGCGCACGGCCGGAATACACCGACGACGGGGACGGTCTGCATACCGTCAGCGCCGCGTTTTTCACGGACGAAGCGCAGGAGGCCGCCGTCGACGCCTATATCGCCGGCGTGGCCGCGGGCTGCCCCGACGGCGCGGACAGAGAGAAGGCGGAGTATCTTTATCAACATCTCTGCGAAAACGTCACGTTCGATCTGGAGAATCTTTACAACGAGCAGGAGCCGCTCAAATACACGGCGTACGGCGCGGCGGTGAACGGCAGAGCCGTCTGTCAGGGCTTTGCGGCGCTGTTTTACCGGCTCGCCTGCGCTGCGGAGCTTGACTGCCGCATTGTTACGGGCAAACGCGGAGGGGAGAACCACGCCTGGAACATCGTGAAAGACGACGACATATGGTATCATACGGACGCCGCCTGCGGCGCGCAGGTGCTGGAACCGGCGGGCTTTTTCATGCAGGGGCTGCCGGGAGGATACGCGATCGAATACGGCGACGGCACCGCGGCGGAGATCGAAGCGTATCCCTTCGCGCCCGTGAACGAGGAGATCGTGACCGGCGTCCTCACAGATACCATCATCTACGTCCACAACAAAACGACCGGCAGGCTGACGGTTTCCGGCGTCGGAAATATGGGCAGCAATTCACAACAAGGATATAGAGATTTTTGGAACAATACAGATTGGAATCTGGTCACTTCGATGGAGCTCGGGGAGGGCATCACCAAATTCCTCGACTTCGCGGCCGTCATATGGAAAAAAGCCAAAAACCTGCGGTCGATTTCGATTCCGGCAAGCTTTCAGCGAATCGGGTCTTTATCCGGCTCGCCAATCAACGGTATGATGCAGCTGGAATCAATCACCGTCGCCGAAGGGAACCCGGTCTATCATTCCGACGGAAACTGCCTGATCGACACGGAAAACCGCGAGCTGGTCCTCGGCGCGAAAAACGCCGTGATCCCGGCGGACGGGAGCGTTACGAAAATCGGGAACTGCGCGTTTTACCGTCAGGACGTCCCGGAGCTGCGCATTCCGGACGGGGTGACGAAGATCGGTTATCGCGCGTTTGAGGGCTCCACCATTGAAACCGTCAGGATCCCCGACGCGGTCGAAACCGTCGGCAACGGCGCGTTCCGGTCATGCGAACAGCTGACGGACGTGACGATCTGCGCGGGCGCGACAGCCCTGCTCCCTTCGTCCGCGTTGGCGGACTGCGACAAGCTGCGCTCCATCACCGTGGAGGAGGGCAACCGGAACTACCGAACCGACGCGTACGGGATCCTGTATCGCGCCGACGGGACCGAGCTGATCAAATGCCCCGCCATGACGCCGATCGGCGCGTATTCTCTGCCGGAGGGCGTGACGAGAATCGCGGACAACGCGTTTGAGAAAACCTCGCTGACGGAAGTGATTCTCCCGGATACCGTCGCCGAGATCGGCAGCAGCGCGTTTTCCTATTGCGAAAAGCTTGAATCCGTATCGCTTTCCGCCGGTCTGACAACGATCGGCAGCAACGCGTTTAATAACTGCCGGAAGCTGTCGGAGATCGTGATCCCGGACGGCGTCGTCAGCATCGGAGAAGCCGCGTTCGGCAACTGTTTCGGACTCAAAACCGTTACGCTGCCGCCGGGCCTGACGGAGATCGCGAGCAATCTCTTTGCACAATGTGTGCTTCTGCGGGAGGTAGCGATCCCGGACGGCGTTGAACGCATCGAAAGCCTTGCGTTCTACTTCTGCCGGGAAATGAAGCGGATCTTCATTCCCGCCGGTGTTGAAAGCATCGCTGTGCGCGCGCTTGCGGGAAGCGGAGGATATAATCTGCCCGTATGCATCTACGGCGTGCCGGGCTCTTTCGCCGAAACGTACGCGGCGGAAAACCAATTCGCGTTTCTGCCCGCCTGCACCGGCGCAAACGTTTTTCATACCGAGGAACAAACGGCGGCGACGGAGGGCGACTGCACCCACGGCGCGTATTCCGAGGGCGTCAGATGCGCCGAATGCGGCGTCTGGATCACCGAGCCGGAGCTGCTGGAGGCTGCGCCGGGGCATGACCCCGCGGTGCCGGTGCGGGAAAACGAGACTTTGCCCACCTGCACCGCGGAGGGCGGCTTCGACAGCGTGGTCTATTGTCTGCGCTGCGGCGAAGTGATCGCCTCCGCCCATGAAAAGCTCGCCGCGCTCCCCCACGCGGACGGCGACGGCAACGGATACTGCGACGAATGCGGCGCAAACATCTGCGCGCATGAGGAAACGTCGCTCAAGCATAAAAAAGACGCGTCCTGCACCGAAAACGGGTATTCCGGCGACAGGGTCTGCGACGTCTGCGGCGTTGTGCTGGAATACGGCGCGACGGTTTTCGCGCCGGGCCATTCGCCTGCGGTCAGCCGCCCGGCAAGGGAAGCGAACTGCGTCGATCCGGGCGCCACGGAGGAATCCGCCTGCTCGGTCTGCGGGCTTGTGCTGACCGAAAGCAGACCGACCCCCGTCACCGACCACAGGGACGCGGACGACGACGGCCTTTGCGACGTGTGCTTCTCGCCGACGGATTGCAGAACCTACGGCAGATGCGGCGAACGGCTGTTCTGGTACGCCGACAACGGGATCCTGGTATTTTCCGGCGGCGGCGATTCCTATGATTTTGCGGACGGCGCGCCCTGGAGGGCCCTTGCCGAAGAAATTGACACGGTCTATCTTCGCGAGGGCGTCGGAACCGTCCACGGCCTCGGCGTCTTCCCCGCGCTCAGGCTCCTGCTTTCGCCCGTCGGCGCGTCCGCGCCAGGGGCTCTGATCCCGGCGGCGGCGTACGAATTCTCCGGCGGCACAGCGCGGATCTTCGGCACGACGGAATACAGCCTGTACGAGCTTTTAAATACGGCGTATCTGCTCTGCCTCGACCACACGGTCGAGCAGCTCGGCTTTGACGCGCTGATCCTGCGCGCCGCGGACGGCAGAGAATACACGGAATACGACATTCTCAAGAACGGAAAAATCATCAACAAGAATCACTACCGGATCCCCGACGGCGCTATGCTCGCCGATTTCCGTGCCGAGCCCGCCGGCTATCCCGCCTTCAACGACCTTATGACGGCGATCGGGGAAAACCCGGAGAAAACGCTGATCCTGCGCATCCGGTGCGGCGACCTGCTGCCCGAGGAACTGCGCGGCGACGCGGGCAGCTACACCGAGCAGATGGCGATTCTGTTCACCGAGGAACCGGACGCGCCGGCGGAGGAACCCCACAGCGGGATCCTCGACTTCTTCCGGACGACCCTCGCCGCCCTGCTGGCGCTGTTCAAGAAAATAATCAAATTCGTAAAATCGATTTTCAATTAAGGTAACGCAGGACGGCCGCGACCGCCGTCCCCGCGGGGCTGCCGCATCCCGGTGCGGAAGCCCCGCATTTTTGTTTCGGCCGGTCGGAGAAAAGAAAAAACCCGGAGCGTTTCGGCTCCGGGTACATACGAATGACGTTACGGGTTCTGGGGATCCTGCGGCGCCTGATAAGGCTGCTGCATCGGATCCTGCGGCGCCTGATAAGACTGCTGATAGGGCTGCTGCGTCGGATCCTGCGGCGCCTGATAAGACTGCTGATAGGGCTGCTGCGTCGGATCCTGCGGCGCCTGATAGGGCTGCTGATAAGGCTGCTGATAGGGCTGCTGATAAGGCTGCTGATAGGGCTGCTGCATCGGATCCTAATATTGCGGCTGATACTGGGGCTGATAGGGCTGCTGATACTGCGGCGCTGCGCCGGCAGCCATATCCGCGATACGGTTCAGGTCAGACTGCATCATAATGTAATCCACAATACCAAGGCCTAAGAAGCCGAGGATAATATACAGAACGGAACGGTCCTCATGCTGGATTCCCCTTGCCTGGCAGCCTTCGGAGAATTTTTTCTCCGCCATATAAAAGCCGACCGGGCAGATGAAAAGTCCCAGCAGGATCTCTGCAACGCCGTCGTCGTTGGGGTCCTTGATCTGAACGGCTTCCTTAAGCATTTTTACGCACCAGACGATGCCGTAAATGCCGCAGGTTACGATGGAAAGCAAAACGCATACGCCGATGTTTCTTTTCTCGATGTTCATCGTTTTCTACCTCTTTTTTTGTATTAAATAGAAATTTCTATTTCTTTTATCATATCATATAATTCTTCTGGTTGTCAACTTCTTACAGAATATTTTCATCAAAATCGTCGCGTTTTTATGAAACTGCTCCGTTTTTGCGCGATTTCGTTCCCAAAATCCTTGATTTCGTTCCCGAGCGGTTGCATTGCCCCGATTTTCAGGATAAGATGGATTTGCCGGAAATCATCCGACTTTTTTCATATTTTCCCGAAAGGAGTTTTATTATGGAACAAGATCCAAACGAGTTTTCAGACGGGTTGCCGCTTCCCGCAAAGGAGCCGCCGACAGAGCCGCCCGAGGCGGAGGGAGGACCGTCCGCAAATAAGAATAAGAAGAAAAGGAAATTTATCGTTCTGCTCTGCGTCCTTCTGTTCTTCGTGATTCTGGGCGGCAGCGTCGGGATCGGCTATTCGGTCCTGAAGAAAAAAGCGGACCGTCTGACGAATCAGCTCGGAGCGTATTCCGTCAGTCCGCAGGAATTCGGCGAAAAATTCGACTCTCTCGGCGCAATCGGGAAATCGCTGTTCCTGCAGAAGCTTCAGGCGGCGTTTGTAAAGACGGTAAAAGCAGACCCCTACACAAGATACACCGACGACGGCTATACTCTGATTTATATGGACCGCATCGAGGTGTACCGGCGCTATCAGGCAATCGCGAAAACCCTCGGGATGACGAAGGAGCTCTCGAACGTCTGCGACTATATCGACGCGGTGATGGGGATCGAATCCTACAAGGCCTACAACGGCATCAGCAAAGTCGTGCACACCTGTCTGAGCGACGTAAGCGACGCGACCCATTACGCGGGGGAATCCTATGATTTCACTTTGAGCAAATTTAAAGAGAAATACTTTGGCTTTGCCCACAGATCCATGCAGAAAGCTCTGAGCACCGCAAAGCTGATGAGCGACGGATCCTCTTATTGCCTGTTATACGTCAACGCGCTGGAGGACGTCGACGACTATTTTTATTCCCAATCTCTGTACTATTCCGACAGCAAGACTGCGTCCGCCGCCTATACCTCCGCGCTGGATACCATATCGGAGGTTCTCTCAAAGGTGACAACGGCAACGAATGAGGTTGCGGAAAAAATCGAAGCCTTCCCGGCGATCGATGATTTTGAATAAATGACGGAGGAATGAACCATGAAAAACACACTGCAAAGAATCGTCTGCGCACTTCTGCTGCTGGCGCTGCCCGCCGCGTTCACCGGCTGTAAAGCGCGTGATTACAAAGCGGCGGCGGCCCTGTACGAAAACGGTGAATATGAGGCTGCCATGGAGGCTTTTGCGCCGCTCTCCGACTACAAGGACAGCGCGGAAATGATCGACAGCTGCATCTACGAGCTGGGGAAAAAGGCGTTTGACGAAAATGATTACAAGACCTGCCTCTTCTATTTCACCCAGCTCCCGGAGAATGAGAACGCAAAGAACGGGATTCATAAGATCCTGTTTCAGCTGATTACCGGCGACTTCCAATCGCACCTTACCGACGCGACGAACCATTTCACCTCATACGTCAAAACGGAGATGAACCGCATGAAGATCTGGGTCTCGGGGCTTATCTTCAGCGGCGGGGAATCGACCTTTGAATGGGATCTCAATAACAAGGACTTCTCCGCGCTGCTGTCGGACGAAAAGAAGATTCAGAAGGATATCGACGGGATCAACGCACTGTATGACGAAAAGACGCTGAGCGTCTGCGACAGCGCGGTAAAGCAGGCGGTCTCGAAGGCAAACGCCGTCGCAGACGAGGCGGCGGACCTGTTCACGATGCAGAACGTGCTGAATTACATTACGGCAACGATTTCTCCCGCGCTTGGGACCTCGTCCCAGACCGAGCCCTATACGTCTCCGGAGTCCTTCACGGTAAAAATCTCGGAGCTTGAGAGCGCGGCGAACGCGTTGAAATAACCGGCGCGTCCGGACAGGACTCCTCAGACACCTGTGACGGTATATTACCGCGAACAAGGTTGATTTTCCGTGATTATTCTGATAAAATATGAACCATAAATTCTGTTTTTATAAAACTTGATTCATCATTCGGGGGGTACGATATGATATTACTGCACACGTCCGACTGGCATCTTGGCCGGACGGACTCGGAGCGCAGCCTCGCGGAGGACCAGCGGTTCTTCATCGACAGCATCTGCGAGCTGATCCGGGAGAAAAACGTCGGCGCCGTTCTTCTGGCGGGCGACGTTTACGACCGGTCGGTCGCCTCCGCCGAGGCGATCCGCCTGTTCGACCACGCGATGAAACGCATCTGCCTTGAGCTGAAAACGCCGGTGCTGACGATCGCCGGCAACCACGACAGCCCGGAGCGGCTTGCCGGCTGCAGCGAGCTTCTGTCGCTGGCGGGGCTGCATATCGCCGGCGCGCTGACCCGTGAGCCTCAGGCAGTCCAGCTCGGGGACGCGCAGATCTTCCTGCTGCCCTGGATCACCGAGGAAAAGGTCAGAAGCGTCTATCCGGAGAAAAAGGAAGAGATCGAATCCCTCGACGACGCTTATCGCGTCGCGCTCGACGCCATGCGGGAGCGGTTCGCGCCGGACAAACGGCATATCGTGATCTCCCACGCGTTCATCACGGATTCCGAGACCTCGACCAGCGACCGGTCCGCCGAGATCGGCTTTGCCGCGCAGGTGTCCGCCGCCGTGTTCGAGGGCTTCGATTACGTCGCCCTCGGCCACATCCACAAGCCGCAGGACGTGAACGGCTTCATCCGTTACAGCGGCACGCCGATGCCCTACGCCTTCGGCAAGGAAGAAAAGCAGGAGAAAAGCGTCACGCTGATCGACACCGCCGATCTGTCGCGCACCGTCGTTCCCCTGCCGCTGCTGCACACCCGCGCGACGCTGACCGATACGCTCGAGGGGCTGCTGCGGGGAGACTGCCCGGAACAGATCAAAAACGGCTACGTCAGGCTTGTGGCGACGGACAGCTTTGTGGGGCTGCAGGCCCAGTCCGAGCTGCGGGGAATCTACCCCTGCTGCCTTGAGATCAGCGGCAAGAGTTACGACGGGGAAAACGGGTCGGTCACCATGACGGCGGAGGAGTTTGACGGGATCAAAGACCCGGCGGAGATCTTCCGGCATTTCTGCATGGAGGAGCTCGGCGAAGCGCCGGACGAGCACCGGACGGCGCTGTTCCGCGCCGCGGTAAAGGCTGTGGAAGAGGAGGAGGAAGCGCAATGAGACCCATCCGATTGGAGCTGCAGGCCTTCGGGCCCTATATCGAACGGCAGACGGTGGACTTTGACCGGCTGTCGAAAAACGGGATGTTCCTGATCAAGGGCCAGACAGGCAGCGGCAAGACCACGATCTTCGACGCCATGACCTTCGCCCTGTACGGCGGCGCCAGCGGCGTGGACGAAAAGGCGAAAAACGGCAGGAACGACCTTGCGGAATGGCGCTGCAATCAGGCGCCGGACAGGCTGGACACCTACGTTTCCTTCCTCTTTGAGACCCGGGGGAAGCAGTATTATTTCAAACGCTCCCTTGTGCGCAGACGCGTAAATCTGTCACCGAAATTTGAGTGCGGGGAGATTGACGGGGACGGCGATCCCGTCCCGTTCTTCGAGAATCCGAAAGCAAAGGACCTGACCGATAAAGCAGTGGAGCTGATCGGACTGACCAAGGAGCAGTTCCGCCAGGTGGTGCTGCTGCCCCAGGGACAGTTTGAAAAATTCCTTGTGGCGGATTCCGGCGACAAGGAGGCGATCCTGCGCCGGATCTTCCGGTCGGAGCAGTGGGGAAAATATACGGACGCGTTCTTTAAGTCGGCGTATGAGCGCAAACAGGCGCTGGACGAGATGCATCAGCGCGTGGCCGCCTCGCTGGAGGAGGAAGGCCTTGCGGATCTTGACGCGCTCGGGGAACGGATCGCGTCGTTTCAATCGAAAAGCGCCGCGCTTGCCGAGGCGCACCGCGCCTTCAACGGGCCGGAAAAGCAGAAGGCGCTGAACGCGGACCGCACGCTGGCGGAGCAGTTCAGGCCCCTGCGGGAGCTGGAGGCGAAACGGGATCAGCTGCGCGGGCAAAAGGAGGAACACGAACGAAGGCTCGGGATTTATAACAAAGCGGAATCGGCGGAGGCGCTCCGCCCCGCCGTCACGGAATATGAAAAGGCGCAGAAGGATTCCGACGCCCGCGGCGCTGCGCTCCGCGCGGCGATAAAGACCCTGCCGGAAGCGCGGCAGGCCGCGGAGCGCGCGCGCCTTGCGCTGGAATCCCACGAGCAGGAGTCGCCGGTATCGCAGCTTCAGAAGCAAATCGGAATCTATGAGGATAAACGCGGGACCTACCGGGATCTTGACGCGCTGCAAACGACCTGCAGGAAGACCCGGCGGGAATACGAAGCGGCGCGGAAACGGGCCGAAGCGGACCGCGGGAAGGCCGAAAAGGCCAACGCCGACGCGGCGCAGGCAAAACAGAACTATGACTTTGCCCAGCGCGGCGCGAAAGAGTACCGCGACCGCTACTACGCCGGCATATACGGCGAGCTTGCCGCGGCGCTGACCGACGGCGAGCCCTGCCCCGTCTGCGGCAGCAAGGCGCATCCCGCGCCGGCCGTCCGGGCGGAGAACAGCATCTCGAAAGCCGACGTGGACGCGGCGGAGACCGAAGAAAAAGCAAAGCGCGAACAGTGGGACCGGGCGGAAGAAGCCCGTCAGGCGGCGGAAGCCGCGCTGAAAAAAACAGAGGAGACCGCGCAGGCGCTGCGCGCGCAGAAGGATCAGGCGGAGATCGAGTGGGACAATGCCTGCCGGCAGATGCTGCCGGGGATCGCCGACCTGGCGTCCCTTGAAGAAAAGCTCCGCGAAGCGCAGACGCAGATCGCCCGGTACGCGCAGCGCGGCGAGGCGCTGAAGGCAGCGGCGGAAAAAAGCGTGAAAGCGCTCAGCGAGGCGGAAGCCAACGCAAACAACGCGCAAAAGGAAGCCGACGCGGCGGAAAAAACGCTGGCGGAACAGAAACAGACGCTCTTTGCGGCGCTTCGCGAAAAAGGCTATCAGACCCCGGAAGAGGCGAAGGCTGACCTGCGTTCCGCCGCGGAACGCAAGCAGCTGCACAGCCGGCTGGAGCAATATACCGCCATGGTGCGGGAAAACGAGGAAAACCTTGCGCAGAAGACGGCGGAGCTGCAGGGAAAAACGCCGCCGGACGAACGGCGGTTCGACGCGCGGCAGCAGGAGATTTCCGACGAAGCGGAGCGCTTTACCGCAGAGGACGCGAAGCTGCGCAGAGACGTTGAGCGCCTGTCGGCGAAACGGAAGGCGCTGAGCGAAACGGACGCGCTTTACCGCGCGCAGATCAACGGCGCGGAGGACGACCTGAGCTTTGCGAAAAAGCTGCGCGGCGACGCTGGGGTCGGCCTGCAGCGGTATGTGCTGGCGATTATGTTCAATCAGGTGATCGGCGAGGCGAACCGGATGCTGGAAAAAGTCCACGGCGGCAGATACAAGCTGTTCCGCACCGACGAAAAGGGCACGGGCAACCGGCGCGGGCTGGAGCTCAAGGTCTGGGACAACCGCAGCGCGGAACCCGCAGGCAGAAGCGTGGCGATGCTCTCCGGCGGCGAAAAATTCCTCGTGTCGCTGGCGCTCTCCATCGGCATGTCCACCGTCGCGAAGAAATCCGGCGCGCAGATCGACGCGCTGTTTATCGACGAGGGGTTCGGCACGCTGGACGGCGAATCCATTCAGGACGCGCTGGAGGTGCTCGAAAACGTGCGCCGCGGCAGCGCGATGATCGGCATTATCAGCCACGTGGAGCTGCTGGAGGAGAATATCCCCGTTCAGCTGGAGGTTGTGAAGGACAGAAACGGAAATTATATCAAAACGTAAACGCTGACTTGCCGGGACGGATCCCTCCGTTCCGGTTTTTTCCTGTATTGCATCACGCGGAATTTTATGGTATAGTATATTTATTGAGAATCAAAACAACAGGAGGTCTTTGCCATGCTTCGTGTATTCCGTGGGCTCCTCTCCGTTTTCATCGCCGTGGAGCTGCTCTTTTCGAGTCTTGTCTCCGGCGGGAAGGTCCGCGTTGCGCTGCCGCAGAACGAGCCCTCCGGCAACGGGCGGTATGTCAACGCGTTCATCGGCACCGGCGGTATTCCGTGGATGTGCGGGATGCTCAGCCCCGCCGCCGCTTTGCCCTTCGGCTGCGTGCGGCTCGGCCCGGACACCTGCGCCGCGGGCGGGATCGCCGCGGTGAAGACCAACACCTCCGGCTATTATTACGAGCACCGGCACATACTGGGCTTCAGCCTCGGCAGGCTTTCCGGCACCGGCGCGCGGGATTACGGCATGTTCCGCGTCACACCGCAGGCGGGGCGCAGGCTTGTCCCCCGTCCGAAAGCCCTCGCCTATTCGCATGACAGCGAAACCGCGGCGCCCGGATATTACGCGGTGTATCTGCCCGGCGCTGCCGCGCTCTGCGAAATGACGGCGACCGCCCACGTCGGGGTGCAGCGATACACCTTCAACACCGAGAAAAACGCGGGGCTGTTTCTCGACGCGGCCTCCTGCCTGAGCGGCGGCAGCACGGAAGACACGCAGCTGACCGTCTCTCCCGATTCCCGCAGCCTCACCGCCCGGACGACGCTGCATGAGACCTTCTCCGACCGGTACGGCGGGCTGACGGTCTATCTCTTCGCCGAATGGGACGCCGACCCGAAAGCCGTTACGGCAGCGGAGGACGGCAGCGGCGTTCTGCTGGATTTCGGCGCGACCGGGAACAAACCTGTCACCCTGCGCGCGGCGGTCAGCTTCGTCAGTGTCGAAAACGCGGAGGAAAATCTGAGAATCGAGGTCGGCGACGCGGATTTTGACCGGGTGCGGGCCGACGCCGCGGCGCTCTGGGACGAACGGCTGTCCGCGATCGGGATCGAGGCGGACGGCGAGACCAAAGAAATCTTCTATACCGCGCTGTACCACGCGATGCTGATGCCCACCGATTTCACCGACGCAAACGGCGAATACCTCGGCTTTGACGGCAAAGCCCACACCGCAGAGGGCTTTACCTACCGGACGGACCTCTCCCTCTGGGACACCTGCCGCAACGCGCACGCGCTGTATACCCTGATCGCGCCGGAGATCCAGAAGGACAGTCTGGAAAGTCTTTTGCTGATGGCGGACCAGGGCGGCGTGCTTCCCCGCTGGCCCATGGGCGGCGGATATTCCGGCTCCATGTTCGGCAACCCGGCAAACATCGTTTTCACCGAGAGTTATCTGAAGGGCGTTCCCTTCGACGGGGAAAAGGCGCTCGCATATATGAAGGCCGCCTCCGACGGCGTGGTTCCCGGCAAGGTCGGCAGGGACGAGGCGGAGCTTTACAATGAATACGGCTACCTGCCTGACGATCTCACCCCCCGGTATTCCGTCTCGAAAACGCTGGAATACGCCTGGGAGGACGCCGCGACGGCGACGCTGGCGGAAGCGCTCGGCCGCGAGGACGACGCGGCGCTTTACGGCAGCCGCGCGAAATCCTATCAAAACCTGTGGGACGCCGACACGGGGTATTTCCGCCCGAAAAACAGCGACGGCTCCTGGGGGAAGCTGCGCACGCATATCACCTCGTTTGTCGACGACGTGCTGGGCACCGACGGCATGCGCGCCTACTGCGAGGGCAGCGCGCGGCAATGGCGCTGGAGCGCGATCCACGACGTCGACGGGATGATCGCGCTGTTCGGCGGCAGCGAGATCTTTGTGCAGGAACTGGATCGCTTCATGCGGGACGCGGCGCCCTGCCGGGCAGGGATCGACCCCGGCACGGGCTATTGGATCGGCAACCAGCACGATATGCACACCGCGTATCTGTTTGACGACGCCGACCGGGCAGACCTGACGCAGAAATGGGTGCGCTGGACGCTTGCGAACCGGTTCAGCACCGATCCCGACGGACTCGACGGGAACGACGACGGCGGGACGCTGAGCAGCTGGTACGTCTTCTCCGCCCTCGGCTTCTACCCGATCGCCGGAACCGACCGCTACTGGATCGGCTCCCCCTGCGTCGATTCCGCCGAGCTAAGCCTGCCGGACGGAAACCGGCTGAAGATCACCGCCCGCAACCAGAGCGAAAAGAATCTCTACGTGTCGTCCGTGACGCTCAACGGGGAACCGCTTGTTTCGCCGTTCCTGACCCATGAAATGCTGACGGGCGGCGGGGAACTGATATTTGAGATGTCCGACCGGCCGGCGGCGTGATAAGGATGTTTTTTGATCGCTATCCGTGCCGCGCCGGAATGAATTGCGCTTTCGGCGCATGAATTGACCGGCGGGGCATAAGGCGCAATTCAATTCACGGCAAAGCCAAATCATGCCGCAACGCGGCAATTCACGACGGCGAAGCCGTCAATTCATAAAAAACAAGCTGAGAAAAACGTGATCTTTTCTCTCAGCTTGTTTTTCTTTTTTTACTGCGCACTTACTCACCGGGCTGACGTGTCGTGAGAATACAGCCTTACCACGCCCGGACTTTTGCTGCGACAGTTTCTATTTTTCTATTTATGAAACTGAATCCGGGGCTCAGAAGCAGCCGAGCACTTCGGCGTCCTTTTTTACAAAAGCGACAAACTCGTCGATCTGAGCGTTGATCTCGTGATATCCCGGGCCGTAAATCCGCCGGTCCTTTGTGAGGATCCACTCCCCTTCAGGCAGGTAGACGGTCTTTTTCGTCTGTCCTTTTTCGGTGATCGGCGCAAACAGGATATCGTCGCCGAACAGATACTGCCCGCCGAGGGTGTAACATTCCGGGTCGTCCGGAAAGTCGAAGAACATGGGCCGCATCACCGGATATCCTTTCTCGGCGGCGATACGCATATGCTTTTCGATATAGGGGCGCAGGCGCTCCCGCAGGAATACCAGCTCTCTGAGAATGCCGAAATTCCGCTCCCCGAAGCTCCACAGCTCGTTGGGATCGCCGGTGGGCTCGATCACGTCCCGTTTCTTTTCGCCGTGGCGGCAGCGGCTGCCGTGCAGACGCAGCACCGGGCAGAACACGCCGTACTGGAACCAGCGCACGATCAGCTCCCGGAATTCCTCGGTTTGCGTGTCGCCGCCGTAGAAGCCGCCCACGTCCGTATTCCACCAGGGGATGCCGCACATCGCCATGTTGAGGCCCGCCTTGACCTGCTGTGAAAGGCTCTCGAAGGTAGAGGGGATATCGCCCGACCACACCAGCGCGCCGAATTTCTGTGAGCCGAGATAGGCGCAGCGGGTCAGCGTCACCGGCGCCTCCTCGCCCAGAGAGCGGAAGCCGTCGTAAGCCATCTTGGAATAATAATAAGGATAGATCAGCCCCACCTCGTCGCCTCTGCCCGCGTGCAGCAGCAGGTTGTCGAAATGCTCCGGGTGAATCTCCGGCTCCGCCTCGTCGAACCAGAGCGCGTCCACGCCGTTGTCGATATAATTTTCCTTCAGGCGGCTCCATACGTATTCCCGCGTCTCGGGATTGGTGGCGTCGATCTCCGCCTGCCAGCCGTAGAAGGGGAACACCCGGTCCGCGCCCCGCGCAGTGCGGATCAGCAGATTGTTTTCGCGCATGGAATGGAAATTCTCGCTGCCGCCGTTGACGGTGGGCCAGACTGACACCGCAAGGCGCGTTCCCATGGCGTGCAGCTCATCCGTCATGGCTTTCACGTCCGGCCAATACTTCGGATCAAATTTCCAGTCGCCCTGCTCCGGCCAGTGGAAATAGTCGGCGATGATCACAGAGAGGGGGATCCCCTCTTTTTTATATCTGCGGGCGACCTCCAGCAGGTCCTCCTGCGTCTCGTAGCGCAGACGGCTTTGCCACAGGCCCGTCGCCCAGTGGGGCATCACGGGCGCGTGGCCGGTGAGATCCGCCAGCGCTTCGGCGACCTCCTTCGGTCCTCCGCCGATCACAACGTAGTCGATCTTTTTCGTCGCCCCCACGCTCCAGCGGGTCCGGTTGTTCGACAGCTCCACGGTTCCGATGGCGGGATTGTTCCACAAAAAGCCGTAGCCCAGAGAGGAATAGACAAAGGGGATCGTGCATTTTGCGTTCACATGCCGCAGGTCGAAGGAACAACCCTTCAGGTCGAACCTGCCGCTTGCCTCGTGGCCGAGACCGTAGAAACGCTCGCCGTCCCTGCCCTCGAAGGTCGCGCGGGCAGCCCACAGACCGCTCGCCGCGTTTTCATAATGACGGAACCCGTCGTTGAACGTCAGCTCCGGCTTTTCCTCCAGGATCACGCGGCCGTCTTTGCAAAACGTGACCTTGCCGTTCTGTTCCAGCCGGACGGAGAGACTGCCCACGGTCATCACCGCGTCCCAATCGTTCTCCTCGATCCGCGCTTCCGCCTTCTGCGGCAGAAGCGTGAAATTCTCATCGAAAGCCCTGCAGTCCGGGAACGCCTCGAACCGGATCGCGTTTTCGTGGCAGGGGGTGATCCTGACCAGCTCCCCGGGACGGGAATACAGAATCATATTGCGGTCTGTGACAAGATTTCTCACTGTTTTTATCCTCCTTGCGGCGCCCGTCTGTCATTCCAGCACCGCGCCGTTCGCGACGGGGCCCACCAGCTTCGCGTAACGGGCAAGCCAGCCTTTTTTTACCGGGCATTCCGGCAGAACGAGCGCCGCCCTGCGCGCTTCAAGGGTCTCGTCGCTCACCTCCAGCGTAATGGTCCGGTTTTTGATGGAATACGATACGGTATCCCCGTTTTCAACCAGCGCGATGGCGCCGCCCAGCGCCGCCTCCGGCGAGACGTGGCCGATCACGCCGCCGCGGGAGAGACCGGAGAACCGGCCGTCCGTCACAAGGGCGATCTCCTTATCCATCCCCATGCCGCACATCAGGGCCGTGAGCATCAGCATTTCCTGCATGCCGGGGCCGCCTCTGGGGCCCTCATAGCGCAGGACCACCACGTCCCCCGGCACGATATCGCCGAAGATCAGGGCGTTGAGCGCCTCCTGATGGCTGTTGAATACCTTCGCGGGGCCGGAATGCTCAAACATATCGGGGTCCACGCCCGCGGTTTTGATCACCGCCCCGAGCGGCGCAAGATTCCCGTAAAGCACCGCAAGGCCGCCGTCCGGCGTGTAAGGGTCGCTGAAGGGACGGATCACGCTCCTGTCGCGCACGGCGGCGGACGCGGTATTCTCCGCCAGCGTTTTGCCGGTGACCGTCTCCTGTTCCCCCCAGAGCACGCCCGCCTCGATCGCCTGCCGGATCACGGCTGAGACGCCGCCCGCATTGTCCAGATCCACCATCAGGTGCGGGCCGGAGGGCGACAATTTCACGAGATGCGGCGTTTCTCTGCCGATCCGGTCGAAATCCTCCAGCGAGATATCAATCTCCATCTCGTGCGCCAGCGCCGGCAGGTGCAGCGCCGTATTCGTGGAGCAGCCCAGCATCATATCAAGCTTAATTGCGTTGAAGAAGGATTCCTTCGTGATGAAATCGGAGGGCTTGAAATCCCGTTTCGCCAGCTCCACGGCGATCATGCCGCTTTTTTTTGCCATGTGGATCCGCTTGGAGCTCACCGCGGGGATCGTCCCGGTGCCGGGGAGAGACACCCCCAGGACCTCAGTCATGCAAGCCATGGAATTGGCAGTGAACATGCCCTGGCAGGAGCCGCAGGTGGGGCACACCTCGTCTTCATAGGCGCAGTAGGTCTCGCTGTCCAGCGTGCCGGCGATCACCTGCCCGGCGCACTCGGCGATGCTCTGCACGTCCACCCGCTCGCCGTTGTAATGGCCGGGCAGCATCGGCCCGGCGGTGACCACGATGACGGGGACGTCGATCCGCAGCGCGCCCATCAGCATGCCGGGGATGATTTTATCGCAGCCGCAGACCAGCACGACGGCGTCGCAGATGTGGGATTTTGCCATGCTTTCCACGCTGTCGGCGATCAGCTCCCGGCTGGGCAGGGAGTATTTCATGCCGTCCGTCCCCATCACCATGCCGTCGCAGATGCCGATGGTGCCGAATTCCACAGGCGTTCC